>DATLYR010000153.1 GCA_035574475.1 Nevskiales bacterium
GCTGACCCATTATACAAAAGGTACGCCGTCACCCTTGCGGGCTCCGACTGCTTGTACGCACACGGTTTCAGGTTCTATTTCACTCCCCTCTCCGGGGTTCTTTTCGCCTTTCCCTCACGGTACTGGTTCACTATCGGTCGGCAACGAGTATTTAGCCTTGGAGGATGGTCCCCCCGTCTTCAGACAGGATTACACGTGTCCCGTCCTACTCGTCATCGCCGTTTACGCCCTTTCGTGTACAGGGCTATCACCTTCTATGGCCGGACTTTCCAGACCGTTCCACTAGAACGTAAACGACTTTATGGGCTGGTCCGCGTTCGCTCGCCACTACTAACGGAATCTCGGTTGATTTCTTTTCCACCGGGTACTGAGATGTTTCAGTTCTCCGGGTTAGCTTCCGCACCCTATGTATTCAGCTGCGGATACCCCGCAAGCGGGGTGGGTTTCCCCATTCGGAAACCTTCGGATCAGAGCTCGTTTGCCAGCTCCCCGAAGCTATCGTGGGCTACCACGTCCTTCATCGCCTGTTGCCGCCCAGGCATTCACCATGTGCGCTTGTTCGCTTGACCATATAACCTCAAGCACTCTCGTATCGACGAGCATTTGAGGCGTTATGGCAAACACAAAACGCCGTCAAGCACATTTGAGACAAACACTGAAGAAAACAGTGTTCAACTACTACCCAAATTGTTAAAGAACGCGTCTCGAAAGAGACACCCGCAAACACCCTCGTAAAGGCGCTGGCGGGTATCGTTTCTGCGCCGCTGACTGGTGGAGCCAGCCGGGATCGAACCGGCGACCTCCTGCTTGCAAAGCAGGCGCTCTCCCAGCTGAGCTATGGCCCCGTTCGACCCCTCCGCACCCGTGCCGGCCGGCCGATAAGTTGGTGGGTCTGGGTAGACTCGAACTACCGACCTCACCCTTATCAGGGGTGCGCTCTAACCACCTGAGCTACAGACCCAGCCGTGCCCTACTGATGACGCACACCCCAGGTCCGACCGGAGACGGCGTGTAATTTCGTGCAAGCAACTTGTGTGGATGCTCCAGAGACGCACTTGGAAGCATTCTCTGAAAGGAGGTGATCCAGCCGCAGGTTCCCCTACGGCTACCTTGTTACGACTTCACCCCAGTCATTGACCACACCGTGGTAATCGTCCCCCTTGCGGTTAGACTAACTACTTCTGGTGCAGCCAACTTCCATGGTGTGACGGGCGGTGTGTACAAGGCCCGGGAACGTATTCACCGCGGCATTGCTGATCCGCGATTACTAGCGATTCCGACTTCACGAGGTCGAGTTGCAGACCTCGATCCGGACTACGACCGGCTTTCTGGGATTAGCTCCCCCTTGCGGGTTGGCGACCCTCTGTACCGGCCATTGTAGTACGTGTGTAGCCCTGGTCATAAGGGCCATGAGGACTTGACGTCATCCCCACCTTCCTCCGGCTTATCACCGGCAGTCCCCTTAGAGTGCCCAACTGAATGATGGCAACTAAGGACGAGGGTTGCGCTCGTTGCGGGACTTAACCCAACATCTCACGACACGAGCTGACGACAGCCATGCAGCACCTGTCTCAGAGCTCCTTGCGGCACCCCCACATTTCTGCAGGGTTCTCTGGATGTCAAGACCAGGTAAGGTTCTTCGCGTTGCATCGAATTAAACCACATACTCCACCGCTTGTGCGGGCCCCCGTCAATTCCTTTGAGTTTCAACCTTGCGGCCGTACTCCCCAGGCGGAGAACTTAGCGCGTTAGCTACGACACCGACCAGACCAAGCTGGCCAACGTCTAGTTCTCATCGTTTACAGCGTGGACTACCAGGGTATCTAATCCTGTTTGCTCCCCACGCTTTCGTACCTCAGCGTCAGTTGTGGCCCAGGCGGCTGCCTTCGCCATTGGTGTTCCTCCGGATCTCTACGCATTTCACCGCTACACCCGGAATTCCACCGCCCTCTACCACACTCCAGCCCAGCAGTTTCGGCCGCAGTTCCCAGGTTAAGCCCGGGGATTTCACGACCGACATACTGAACCGCCTACGCACGCTTTACGCCCAGTAAATCCGATTAACGCTTGCACCCTCTGTATTACCGCGGCTGCTGGCACAGAGTTAGCCGGTGCTTATTCTGCCGGTACCGTCAAGGCGCCACGTATTAGGTGGCGCTTTTTCTTCCCGGCCTAAAGTGCTTTACAACCCGAAGGCCTTCTTCACACACGCGGCATTGCTGGATCAGGCTTTCGCCCATTGTCCAATATTCCCCACTGCTGCCTCCCGTAGGAGTCCGGACCGTGTCTCAGTTCCGGTGTGGCTGGTCGTCCTCTCAGACCAGCTACCGATCGTCGCCTTGGTAGGCCTTTACCCCACCAACTAGCTAATCGGACATAGGCTCATCCTATAGTGAGAGGTCTTTCGATCCCCCTCTTTCACCCGAAGGTCGTATGCGGTATTACCCCGAGTTTCCCCGGACTATCCCCCGCTACAGGGCAGATTCCTATGTATTCCTCACCCGTCCGCCACTCGCCACCCATGTGTATTGCTACACACCGTGCTGCCGTTCGACTTGCATGTGTTAGGCATGCCGCCAGCGTTCAATCTGAGCCAGGATCAAACTCTCCAGTTTATAGCTTCGTTCTTTCGAACGGGCGTTCCGAAGAACGCCTTTCAACTGGTTGTGCCGTCACTCCGGAAAGGTAAAAACCGGAGCGGACACCGAGTAATCTCCATAGCTCACTGGCTATAGTGATACTCATCTGTTACATGGCTTCGCCATGCATCAAAGGAGCACCCACACAAATCACTTGCACTGATTTTTAAAGAGCAGACACACGGGACCGTGTGTCGTGGAGGCGCGCATTATAGAGAAACGCCTTGGCCTGTCAACAATCTTTTTCAACTCTGTGGACCAGATCGCTGACCAGAGGGGAATTATAGCGCAGCCGGCCCCGCACCGCCGCCGCCTCCCGCGGTCACGGTCACCCGGGCCGCCCGCCGTTTGCCCACCTGAATGACGTAGCTGGCCCCCGCCCTGAGCATCAGGCCGGGGTTCTCGACACGCTGCTGGTCCACGCGCACGGCGCCCTGCACGAGCAGGCGCTGGGCCTCGGAGCTGCTCTTGGTCAACCCGGCCTGTCTGAGCAGCAGCGTGAGGGCGATTTCGGCGCCTTGTGCACGCACCGTATGCTCCGGCAGATCCTCGGGCAACTGGCCCTTCTGGAAGCGCCGGATGAAGGCTTCCAGGGCAGCCTCGGCGGCGACCCGTCCGTGGAAGCGCGCCACCAGCTCGCAGCCCAGTTTGAACTTGATGTCGCGCGGGTTGGCCCCTTCCGCCACCTGCCGGCGGTACGCAGCGATGGCCGACAGCGGCTCGCGGCTGAGCAGCTCGAACCAGCGCCACATCAGCTCGTCCGAAATCGACATGACCTTGCCGAACATCTCCTCCGGCGGTTCGCTGATGCCGATGTAATTGCCCAGCGACTTGGACATCTTCTGGACACCGTCCAGGCCCTCCAGGATGGGCAGGGTCATGACTACCTGCGGTGGCTGACCATAGGCCTGCTGCAGCTGGCGCCCGACCAGCAGGTTGAACTTCTGGTCGGTGCCGCCCAGCTCGACGTCGGCCCTGAGCGCGACCGAGTCATAGCCCTGGATCAGCGGGTACAGGAACTCGTGAATGGCAATGGGCTGGCCGTCGCGGTAGCGCCGGCTGAAATCCTCCCGCTCCAGCATGCGCGCTACGGTGTGCTTGGCGGCCAGACCGACCAGGTCGGCGGCCGAGAGCTTGCCCAGCCAGCGCGAATTGAACTCGATGCGGGTACGCTGCGGGTCCAGCACTTTGAATATCTGCGCTTCGTAGGTGCGGGCGTTCTCCAGCACCTGCTCCCGCGACAGCGGCTGGCGCGTGACGTTCTTGCCGGTCGGATCACCGATCATGCCGGTGAAGTCGCCGATGAGGAATATGGCTTCATGGCCCAAGTCCTGGAAGCTGCGCAGCTTGTTGAGCAGCACCGTGTGGCCGAGGTGCAGGTCCGGCGCCGTGGGGTCGAAGCCCGCCTTGACCCGCAGCGGCTGACCCGTTCTTTGCGAGTTTTCCAGCCGGGCAGCCAGTTCTTCCGGCGGGATGATCTCTTCGGTACCGCGACTGAGTTCGCTCAGGGCTTGTGAGGTCGGATGCACGGAACTGGCCTCTGGGAATTCGTCCATTAACTGGGGAGCTTACCCGGGCTTCCGGGGCAGCGCCTTAAGAAAGTCTTGCTAAATATCCGTTTTTATGGTTTTTTAGACGACCATAACGAACAGCGCGGCGGTCGCCGGAGGAGAGCTTCACTGGCCGCCGCACGCTCTCTTTTCGGGGGCCCTTCCATCATGAAAAGAATCGAGGCCGATTATAGCCGACAGCCTTCCGCGTTCGCGCGCCAGCGCGCGCGCGTGCTGCACTGGCTGGGGATTGGCTCGGCAGCGCTGCCCGTGATCGTGCTGGTGGCGGCCCTGAGCCCCGACGCCGGCGCGAGCCGCCAGCGCGACAGCGTCACCAGCGGCCAGCTCGAGACCCGCATGCCGGCCTTCAGCCTGGCTGCGCAGCAGCCACTCGCGCCGATCTTCCCGCAAGTGGCCCTGGCCGACCGTTTCGCCAGCGGCCGCCCGAAGGCGGTGGCGGTCACCGCACAGCCTGCGCCGGAGCTCGAGTCCTATTGGATGGAGCTCGAGGTCAAGCCGGGCGACACCATCGGCGCGCTGTTTGCGCGCCACGGCCTGGCCGACGCTGACTGGCGCGAGATCATGCGCCTGGGCGGCGATACCGGCTCCCTCGCCCACATCCGAGCCGGCAGCACGCTGCAGGTACGCCAGGACAAGGCCGGGCAGCTGCTCGAACTGCGCCATCAGATCGACGAGATCCGCAGCCTGCAGGTCACCCGCCAGGCCGGGGTGCTGCGTGCGCGCACGGTGGCCGCGGCCATCGAGCGCCGCACCACCTACCGTGTCGGGGTGATCAACGAAGACACCGGTTCGCTGTTCCTCGCCGGCCAGGAAGCCGGTATGTCGGACCGGGTGATCATGCAGCTGTTCGACGTGTTCCGCTGGGACATCGACTTCGCCCAGGACATCCAGCCGGGCGACCGCTTCTCGGTGGTGTACGAGGAGGTCTACCGCAACGGCGAGAAACTGCGCGACGGCGAAATCCTGGCCGCCGAATTCATCAACCGCGGCAAGCCCCTGCGCGCCATCGCCTATGCCGGCGACGACGGCCGCCTCGACTACTACACGCCCAAGGGTGACCCGATGCACAAGGCCTTCATCCGCACGCCGGTGGCCTTCAGCCGCATCAGTTCGCGCTTCGGCTTCCGCCGTCACCCGGTGCTGAACCGCATCCGCGCGCACAAGGGCGTTGACTACGCCGCGCCCACGGGCACGCCCGTCAAGGCCACGGGTGATGGCCGCATCATTCACCGCGGACGCCGCGGCGGCTACGGCAACACGGTCATGATCCAGCACGCCAACGGCATCGTGACGCTGTACGGCCACCTGTCGAAGTTCGCCAAAGGTCAGAGTATCGGCAGTCGCGTCAAGCAGGGGCAGCTGATCGGTTACGTCGGTTCGACCGGCCTGGCCACCGGCCCCCATCTACACTACGAATTCCACGTCAACGGTGTGCACCAGAACCCGTTGTCCGTGAAGTTACCGAATGCCGAACCGCTGAACCCGCGGCGCCTGGCGGATTTTCGCGCCAAGGCGGCGCCGCTGCTGGCGCAGCTGGACGCGCTCAGCCACATCCAGATCGCACTCAGAGAATAAAGGGTCTGACCAGGACGGCTACGCGCCAGATGACACGCGCAGCCGTTATCGGCGGTCAAACCGAGAACGAATTACCGCAGCCGCAGGTGGTTGTGGCATTCGGGTTGCGGATCACGAACTGGGCGCCTTCGGCGTCGTCGCGGTAGTCGATTTCGGCCCCCAGCAGGTACTGGACGCTCATCGGGTCCACCAGCAGGACGACGCCGCATTTCTCGATGCGGGTATCGCCCTCCGCCTCGTTCTCGTCGAAGGTGAAGCCGTACTGGAACCCGGAACAGCCGCCCCCGCTGACGAACACGCGCAGCTTGAGCGCGGCGTTGTGCTCCTCATCCAGCAACTGCCGGACCTTGGTGGCCGCGGCATCGGTAAACACCAGGGGGGGCTGGGACGTGTCTTGCTGCGTGTTCATGCTGTGCATTTGACCGCTCATGGCTGGGCAAGTTGCGCCGGGATCAGGCGTGGCCGCTGCCCGGGCCGGCCTGCTCCTCGGCATAACGCAGCGGCGGGCCCTGCGGCGCATCCTGATGCGTCAGCGCCGCCGGCATCGGCTGGTCGCCCTGATACACCAGCTGGCCGTTCACGGTGGCGCCACTGGTCATCTCGATGAGCTTGTAGTAGACGTTGCCGCTCACGCGCGCCTTGGACGACAGCGTGATACGCTGCGCCGCATAGACGTCGCCGATGATCGTGCCGTTCAGCACTACGTGCGACACGCGCACGTCGCCCTCGATGTGGCCGGTCTCGCTGACGCTCAGCACGGTCGACTTGTCGTCGTCGGCGACGATCTTGCCCTTGATCTTGCCGTCCACATGCAGGCCACCGCTGAAGTGCACGTCGCCGTGCAGCTCGGTCTGACGACCGATCAGCGTATCCACCGAAGCGGCCGGACGGTTTTCCTGCTTGTTGCCCTTCATCAGTTCGGCTTTCCACATGACGCCTTGCTCCTTCACCCGCCTGCTGAGTATTGAACCTTGGTCCAGTCGTACAGCTGCTGGAAGCGAACCGGGGGGTTGCCGTTGCGCACCACATCGACCTGCACACGCGAGGGGGTGAACCCGCGCGGCAGCCTGACCGAACCGCTGAGCTGCTGGAAGTACCGGAACGAGAATAACAGAGTTTTGCCGCGTTCCACCTCGATCTCCGACAGGCGGTAACTGCGCGGCTGGCCATTCTGCAGGCCGATGAAGGCCAGATCGGCACTGCCGGCAACCGTGCTGTCATGGCGCATGGCCTGAATCAGCACCAGGTCGTACTGATACAGGTCGGCCTCGGAACCGGGGCGCAGCTGCAGCTCGTAGACCCGGATTCCGGCCGAAGACTCCTCCGGCGACACGATGCCGCGGTAGAACGCGACCTGCTCCTTGAGGGCGGCCAGCTCGGCCTGCCCGTCGCGCAGAGACTGGTTGAGCACGGCGGCGGCCCGTTTGTCGATCTCGCTGGTGCGTTCGAGCAGCACCACGCGTTCCGCCAGGCGGTTGTTTTCCGCGCGCAGACGCCGGATCTCGCCCAGCAACCGGCGCTGCTCCGCCTCCAGCTTCAGGGTATGGGTCCAGTCGTTGCCGGACTGCGAACGACCCAACGCATACAGTGCGAAGGATCCGATGAGCACCGCCACCGTGCCGACGCCGATCAGCGCCCAGCGCAGCCACGGCCGGTGTACCCGGATGACGTGGCGTGCGCCCGTGCTGTGGAGCGGACCCGGCATGCCTGGTTTCAGGGAACGACGGCAGCCCCGCTGAGCGCGGTCGCCTCCGCGAAGCCGAACATCAGGTTGAAATTCTGCACCGCCTGGCCCGAGGCACCCTTGGTCAGGTTGTCGATCACCGACAGCACCACCACGGTATCCCCGCCCTGCGGGCGGTGCACGGCGATGCGGCAGGTGTTGGCGCCGCGTACGCTGCGCGTCTGGGGGTGCGAACCCGGCGGCAGCACGTCCACGCAGGGCTCGTCGCGGTAGCGCGCCTCGAACACGGCCTGAACGTCCGTGTGTGGATCGCGTAATCGCGCATACAGCGTGGCGAAAATGCCGCGATTCATCGGCACCAGATGCGGCACGAACACCAGACCGACCGGGCCGCCGGCCACGTCTGCCAACCCCTGCCGGATTTCCGGTAGGTGGCGATGCCCCGGTACCGAGTAGGCCGCGAACGAATCTGCCACTTCGCTGAACAGCGAGCCCAGCTTGGCCGCGCGCCCAGCGCCGCTCACGGCCGACTTGGCATCCGCGATCAGGCTGCCCGGATCCACCAACCCCTGTTCCAGCAGCGGCAGGAAACCCAGCTGCACGGCGGTCGGATAACAGCCCGGACAGGCCACCAGCTGTGCCGTACGGATACGCGCGCGGTTCACCTCGGGCAGGCCGTAGACCGCCTTCTCCAGCCAGGCAGGCGCCACATGCGGCTCACCGTACCACTGTTGCCATACGGCCGGATCGCGCAGCCGGAAATCGGCCGACAGGTCGATCACGCGCACGCCGGCGTCCAGCAGTCGTGGGGCCTGGCCCATCGCGGCACCGTGCGGCGTGGCGAAGAATACCGCCTCGCAGCGTGCCAGTGGCGCGGTATCGGGCGACTCGAAGGCGAGATCCAGCAACCCGCGCAGGCTCGGGAATACCGCGGCCACGGGCTGGCCGCTCTCCTGGCGCGAGGTAATGGTCAACAGCTCGACCTGCGGATGCGCAGCGAGCAGGCGCAGCAGCTCGACGCCGGTATAACCGGTGCCGCCGACGATACCGATCTTGATCTTGCGGTTATTCATGTCCTGGCCGTGCGTAGGGCTGCGGTATTATGCCACCCTCGCACGAGCGGGCGACCGAACATGCACTGGATCAAAGCCTTCCATCTGATCTTCATGGTGACCTGGTTCGCGGGGCTGTTCTATCTGCCGCGGCTGTTCGTGTACCACGCGGGGGCCGCCGACGACATCGGCCGCGAGCGCTTCACCGTCATGGAGCGCAAGCTGTTCGCCATCATGAGCATCGGCGCCGCCGGCACCATCGTCTTCGGCCTGTGGCTGCTGGCGCGCACGCCGGGCCTGCTGGACAGCGGCTGGCTGCAGCTCAAGCTGGTGCTGGTACTGGGACTGCTGGCGTATCACGTCTGGCTGGGCGGCCTGTGCCGCGCATTCCGCCACGGCCGCAACAGGCGTGGGCAGCGCTTCTACCGCTGGATCAACGAGATTCCGGCCCTGTTCCTGGTCGCCATCGTGATCCTGGCGGTGGTACGGCCGTTCTGAGAACGGCCTTCTTGGTCATACCGGCGCACGCCGGAATCCTGCGCTCGCCAAGACATTGCCCCCCGCTGCCGCGGGGATGACTGAAGCCCGGGAAAACTCTGCTTGCTTTCGTCATTCCGGCGAAAGCCGGAATCCAGCGACTTTCGAGTTCAGCACCAGCCGCCGACGGAACCCGGCTTTCGCCGGGGTGACCGAGAGCTTTCAGCTCTCGGTCATCTGCGACTGCAGGTAATTCTGCAGGCCGACCTTCTCGATCAGCTGCAGCTGGGTTTCGAGAAAGTCGATGTGCTCCTCTTCGCTCTTCTGGATCTTCACGAACAGTTCGCGCGTGACGTAATCGCCCACCGACTCGCAGTGCTCGATCGCGGCCTTGTACATCGGATGCGCCTGCTTCTCCAGCTGCAGGTCGCAGTTGAGCAGCTCGGGGACGTTCTCGCCGATCAGTAGCTTGCCCAGATCCTGCAGGTTCGGCAGCCCGCCGAGGAACAGGATGCGCTCGATCAGGGCATCGGCATGTTTCATCTCGTCGATCGATTCCTCGTACTCCTTCTTGGCCAGCTTGCCCAAGCCCCAGTTCTTGAGCATGCGCGCGTGCAGGAAATACTGGTTGATGCTGGTGAGCTCGTTCTTGAGCCCCTTGTTCAAGTATTCGATGACCTTGGCGTCGCCCTGCATGACCCCCTCCTCGAAAGATCTTCCGGATAGGGCGAGTATAGGCAGTGCCAGGGCGGCGGGTCAAAGTTAACTGATTGTTTTATCGAATTATTTGAATGCGTCTGCAAATCACTCGCAGACGCATTCGAGGGGATTTCAGCGGCTGGAAACCAGCTTCAGCCGGGGACTGTCGGCGGCCGGCGCCGCCTGCCGGCGGCCGATTTCGGCATGGACGATCTCGCGGGCCGCGGGGATGCACTTGCCGCACTGCGTGCCGACACGCAGACACAGCTGGACCTGACGCAGGCCGCTGGCGCCTTCCTCCTGGACCAGCTGCCGGATTCGGCGGTCGGTAACGGCGTGGCAAAGACAAACGTACATGGGCTGATCAGTGATGGCGTGTTTGCTCGGCGCCAGTTAAGTGCAAATGAGAATGAATGTCAATATCGATTGCGCCGGGCATGCCACTGCCGGTCCGTCGCTTTGCGTCAGAAACTGTATTCCACACCCCCCTGCACCAGACGCGGCATGCCGGTCAGGATGCCGCGGGTTCGGTCCACGATATAGTCCTTGTCGGTCAGGTTCTTGCCGGCCAGGAAGAGCGTCATGCCCGGCAGGCTCGCCAAGCGGTAATTGACGGCCGCGTTCCACAGCAGATGGCTGTCGATCTCGCCGACCTGGCCGTTGCCGTTGGCCGGGGCGTCACGGGTGTTGGCGAAGTCGCTGAACTGTTTGCCGACATACACCGCCTCCAGTCGCAGATCGAAGCCAGCCGCGTGGGCATAACCCAGGGTGCCGGTAGCCAGGTTGCGCGGGGCATAAGGCAGACGGTTGCCTGCCACGCTGCCCGTGACCGGCATGCCGTTGTCCACGCGGATGAAAGCGCTTTCGGCATCGGCCTTGGGCAGGTAGGTGTAGGCCAGTTCTGCGAACAGGCCCGGCGCCCAGTTCAGTGCGGGACCGAACTCGAAGCGGCCGGCCAGCTCCAGACCCTGATACAACGTCTCGCCGACCGCCAGCGGTGTGCTGCCGCCGGCGATAGAACCGACCGCGATCTGCCGCTCGAAGTCGTTGTGGAACAGAGTCGCCTCATAGGCCAGGCCGGGCATCGGCCGGCTGCGCAGGCCGAACTCGAAGTTCAGGCTTTCCTCGGCATCCAGATCCACGCTGGTGCCGGTGTTGCTGATCAGATCTTCGGTGCGCGGCGGGGCGAAGCCCTTGTGCACGCCCCCGAACAGGGTGTTGCGCTCGCTCAGTTCGTAGGTCGCGCCCAGCGCCGGCAGCACCTCGGTCAGGCTCTCGTCGCCACTGGCGCCCGTGAGCTTGTTCTTGCGCTCATAGTTGACGTTCTCCACGCGCAGGCTGGGCGTAACCGCCAGCCGGCCGAAATCGAAGCGGTTCTGCACGAACGCCGAGTAGGCATCCGTCTTACGCTCGTTGTCCTCGACCACGGTGCCGTCTTCGGCGGTCGGTGAGGTGCCGTTCTTCTGGATACGGTCCTGATTCTCGAAGTGCGCGCGCACCCCGAGCTGCAGCTCGTTATCCAAGCCAAAGGTCTTGTGCATCAGACGGTAGCGCGGTTCCACGCCGTAGGTGTAGTAGTCGCGCAAGCGTCCCTGGCGGCTGTTGCAGCTGTTCGGATCGACCGCCACGCCATTGAGTCGGTCCATCGTGAAGGCGGCACCGCACTGACCATCGGTGGTCGTGCTGGCCTGACGCCACCAGTCACGGGAGAAGTCGGCCCAGTACACGTGGGTGGTCAGTTTCGAGAACGAATCCAGCGTCCACTCATGACTGGCCGACAATCCGGCACGCTCGGCATCGAATTCGTCGTTCTCGAACGGGTTGTAGCGCGGGCCGAAGTTGCGGAACTCGGCGTCGGTCAGTCCCGAATAGGTGACCTGAGAGTCTTCGCGGTAATAGTTGGCGCGGGTAATCAGCTGCTGGTCGCCGGCCAGCTCGAATACGCCCTTGAAGTTGATGTCATCGAGCCGGGAATGAATGTTGTCGCGCGCACCGTCGCCCTGTTTGCGCACATAGTCGAACAGCATGCCGTTGCCGCCGACGTAGCCGTGACCGTTGAAATAGTCGCGGTTGCCGGGGATCAGCGTCAAACCGCCCGACAGTCTCTGCGGCGGGATCGGCGTGATGTAGTTGATCACGCCACCGATGGTCTGCGGGCCATACAGATTCATGGCCGAGCCCTTGAGCACTTCGATGCGGTCGAAACGGTCGATGGGCGGGTGGTAATAGCTGGCGTTGTCGCCGTAGGGTGCGTAGGCCAGCGGGATGCCATCCTCCAGCAGCAGCACCTTGGTCGAGCGGGTCGGGTTCAGGCCGCGGATGCTGATGTTCGGGCGCAGACCGAAGCCCTCTTCGTCGCGCACGTTGACGCCGGGCGCCTTGCGCAAGGCCTCGTTGGTGGTGAAGACCCGGGAGGACTTCAGCGTTTCGGCGTCGATCACGGTGCTGCTCGAGGGCAGCGCTGCAGCTGAATCAGGACCGCCGATCACGGTCACGGCCTCCAGCACGACGGGCTCGGCTTTGCCTGCCGGAGCGGCTGCCGGCTTGGCCTCGGCCTTGGCCTTGGCCGTGTCGTTGTCCGGCGTGGCGGGTGGGTCGGTTTCCTCGGCCGAAACACAGGACATCGACAAAACCAAGGCCCACAGCCACAGGCCGCGAACGGTGCGCATGATCATCCCCCCGGATAGAAACGCTAAGCTAATTGAGAATCAATATCATTCAATTTAATCAGTCGCACGACGGCTGTCAACGCAAGCGGCATGTGCCGCCGGGCGCGGCCTGGCTACTTCGCGGGATCGAGCGCGGTTTCGGTCGGCGGGCGCCGCGGACGTGTGCGTGTCTTACGTATCGCCTGGGGCAAGAGCGGCGACAGCTCGCGCAGTGCGCGCTTGTAAACGTCGCGCTTGAAGAACACCACCTCGCGCAGGGGGTGCCAGTAGTCCACCCAGCGCCAGCTGTCGAATTCGGGCTTGTCGGTAGTATCGAAGCGCACCATGGAATCGGGGGCGGTCAGGCACAGCATGAACCACTTCTGCTTCTGGCCGATGCAGACCGGGTTGTTGTGGCGGCGGATGAAACGCGGCGGCAGGCGATAACGCAGCCAGTGACGGGTGCAGCCCACCAGCTTGACGTGCTCGGGCAGCAGGCCGAGCTCCTCGTTCAGTTCGCGGTACAGCGCCTGCTCGGCGGTCTCGCCTTCGCGGATGCCGCCCTGCGGGAACTGCCAGGCGTTCTGGCCAATGCGCTTGGCCCACAACACGCG
Organism: Nevskiales bacterium; assembly: GCA_035574475.1. Lineage (NCBI taxonomy): Bacteria > Pseudomonadati > Pseudomonadota > Gammaproteobacteria > Nevskiales > Nevskiales bacterium. The sequence goes on from DATLYR010000153.1 coordinate 12,960, forward strand.
TCCCTGCGGATTGCTGAGGATGATCCCCACGTTGGGCCGATAGCCATCTGTATCGATCATGGCGGTCGGCGGACCCGTTACGTTTGCCTTGAGCCTATTCTTCCACAGAAGGCATGACGGCCAAAGTGCCGGGCTTTGCTTTATCCTGTCCCCCGGTTTGCACCGCCCTGCCCGCATGAACACCCCCGCCCGCCTGGCGCTCTTCGACCTCGACAACACGCTGCTGGCTGGCGACAGCGATTACCTCTGGGGCCAGTTCCTGGTCGAGCGCGGCCTGGTGGACGGCGAGAGTTACGCACGCGAGAACGCGCGCTATTACGACGCCTACCGCGCCGGCACGCTCGACATCCAGGAGTTTCTGCGCTTTGCGCTGCGTCCGCTGCGCGAGCACAGCCTGGCCGCGCTGCAGGCATGGCGGCGGCATTTCCTGGCCGAGAAGATCCTGCCCATCATCCCGCCGGCGGCGCGCGAGCTGCTGGCCCTGCACCGGGCGCGCGGCGACACGCTGCTGATCATCACCGCCACCAACCGCTTCGTCACCGAGCCGATCGCCGCCGAGCTGGGCGTGCCGAACCTGCTGGCGACGGAGCCCGAGCTGAAGGATGGGCGCTATACCGGCGAGGTCGCCGGCATCCCCTGCTTCCGCGAGGGCAAGGTGGAACGTTTGCAGCAATGGCTGGCAGAGAGCAGTCGCAGTTTTGCGGCCCGTTGGTTCTACAGCGATTCGCACAACGACCTGCCGCTGCTCGAGCGCGTGGACTATCCGGTGGCGGTGGATCCCGACCCCGAGCTCGAGGGCGTGGCCCGCGAACTGGGCTGGCCGATCGTCAGCCTGCGCCGGGAAACGGGCGCCGCGATCTTTGCGCGTACCGCGGCGGCAGGTCGCGGCTAGCCCAGCACGGCGCGCACGGCGTCCTTGAGTCGGCCGTTGCTGGCGAACACGCTGGTGGTATCCAGCCCGACCGGGCGGCCGTCGAGATCGGTGATTTCGCCGCCGGCCTCGCGCAGGATCACGGTCAGCGCCGCGATGTCGAGGATGTTGACGTCCGACTCGATCACGATATCGAGCCGCCCCGACGCCAGCAGATGGTAATGCAGGAAATCGCCGTAGCCGCGCACGCGGTGCAGCTGCGGGATCAGCCGCCCCAGCCTCGCCCAGCGCGGCGACTGCGCCAGCGTGCCGATATTGCCCAGCGAGAGCGTGGCCTGCGCCAGTGCGCCGACGTCGCTGACACGAATGGGCGCGCCGTTCAGAAACGCACCCTGCCCCCGTTCGGCCCAGGCCAGCTCGCCGCCGTCGCCGTAGCAGGGGGCATTGGACACGCCCAGCACCAGCTCGCCGCGGTGCAGCAACGCGATCTGGGTGGAGAACATCGGGTAGCCGCGCACGAAGCTCTTGGTGCCGTCGATCGGGTCGATCAGCCAGACATACTCGGCATCCGCCGCGCTGCGCCCCAGTTCCTCGCCGTAGAACCCATGCGCCGGGAAGGCGCGTGCCAGAATCTCGCGGATGACGCGCTCGCTTTCGATATCGGCCTCGGTCACCGGGCTACGGTCGGCCTTGGTCTGCACCGCAAGGCCGCTGCCGTAGCAGCGGCGGATCACGCCCTCGGCGGCCTTCGCCGCGGCGAGGGCCGTCTGCAGCAGTGGGCTGGCGCTCACGACAGCAAACCGCCGATCGTGAACAGCGCAAACAGGCCCAGCAGGATGACGAGCGTGCGCTGAATCAGCGCCAGCGCGCCATGCAGGGCGCTGTCGCTGTCCTGGGTCAGCGTCTGGCCCGACAGGTCGTCCTCGATCTGCAACGCCCCGCAGCCGACCTCGGTCAGCACACGCCAGGTGCGTGCCTGCCAGTCATACTCGCCGGTGCCGACCGCGCGCCAGGCCTTGAGCGCGTCGTCGGTGCTGCCAGCCAGACCATATAGCGCCGCCACCAGATGCGCCGGCGCCCAGGCCAGCACGGCATGCAGCCAGCGCGCCGCCTGGTGCAGCCGCTCGCCCGCGCCAAGCGCGGTGAGCACGCGCGGCAGAGAGGCGGCCAGGCGGTAGAGCACTGCGCCGAACGGACCGAAGACGAAGAACCACAACAGCACGCCGAACAGCCGCTCGTGGGCCTGCAGCAGAACCGCCCGTACCAGACGACCCTGGGCATCGCACTCGTGCAGGCGGCCCGGTCCGGTGCACAGGTCGCGCTCGATGCGCTGCAGCGCCTCGTCGTCGCCACGTGCGCGCGCCTCGAAATAGCTGTTGAGCTCTTCGGCGATGTCACGCGGACCGAGGCACAGCAGCAGAATCAGTACCGCCAGCGGCAGGGCCAAGAGCACGTCGATGCCATCTCTGAGCCCGACCTGCAGCAGACCGACCAGAATCAGCAGCGGCAGCAGCAGCGGCAGCAGGCCCCAGGCGCTGTTCCACAGCGCCGGTACCGGCAGCCGCGCATGCACCCAGCGCGCGTAGGTCATGTACCAGGCATGCTCGCGCCAGCGCTCCACATGGCTCAGCATGTGCTCGCAGACGAGGGCGATGATGATGCCGATCAGCGTCATGGTGTTTCGCTCAGCAGGCGGCGGAAGCACTCCCAGTCGAAGGCCTCGCCGGGATCGGTCTTGCGTCCCGGCGCGATGTCGCTGTGCCCGACTATACGGTCAGGCGTGATGGCAGGGAAGGCCCGCATCAGCGCGCACGCCACGGCGGCGAGCATCCGGTACTGCGCGGGGGAATACGGAATCTGGTCGGTCCCTTCCAGCTCCACGCCGATGGAAAAGTCGTTGCAGCGTTCGCGGCCCTGAAAGCAGGAAGTCCCCGCGTGCCAGGCGCGGCGGTGCACAGGCACGTACTGGATCAGCTCCCCGTCACGACGGATCAGCAGGTGCGACGAGACCTGCAGGCCGCTGATCGTGGCGAAATACGGATGCCGCGACGGATCGAGCCGGTTAAGGAACAGATCGTCGATCCAGGGTCCGCCGAACTCGCCCGGCGGCAGACTGATGCCATGCACCACCAACAGGCTCACGTCGTCGGGATCCGGGCGTTCGTCACAGTTCGGTGACGGGCGCTGGCGCGCGCCGGCCAGCTGACCGGTCGCTCTGTCCACCTCAAGCGCTTGCAGCATGCGGCACAGCCTGAAACCTCCCGCGCCATCCCGGCGTGGCCGCTTATGGTAACCAATTCCGGCCCGTGCGCCTCAGCCGCTCCGCCCCGCCAGCCGCCACAACCAGGCGGTCAGCACCAGCATCAGCAGCAAGCCCGGCCAGGCGCCCAGCGGCTGCCAGCCGAGCGCCAGCACCTGCGCATCGCCGCTGAGCACGATGGGCACCGCCAGGCCTATGCCCATCAGTGCCTCGCCGGTGATCAGGCCGGCGGCGGCCAGCATCGCCGCGCCGCGCACGCCAGTGCCCTGGCCCGCGCGCCAGGCCAGCAGGCCGCCGACGGCGATCGGCACCGACAATTCCAGTGGCAGG
>DATLYR010000154.1 GCA_035574475.1 Nevskiales bacterium
TCGCCGGGCCGGATGCCGCCTTGCATGCAGACTACCGCCTGTACGACGACGACTGGGATGTCACGGCGCACACGCTGGATCTTGCCTGGCACCAGAACCTGCCGGGCGGCTGGCGCGTGGTGCCGGGCCTGCGCTGGTACAGCCAGAGCCAGGCGTTCTTCTACGAGCCGTTCTACGCCGCGCCGCGCGGCGACGGCTTCGCCTCCAGCGATTACCGCCTGTCGCCCTTCGGCGCGCTGAGCCTGAGCCTCGGCGTGAACAAGGCGGTGGACGGCTGGGTGCTGAGCCTGCGCTACGAGAACTACGACAGCGACGAGCGCTACGCTCTGGACGACGTGGACGTCGAGAACCCCGGGCTGGTGGATTTCGACGTGCTCGCCTTCAGCGTCAAGAAGACCTTCTGAGCCCGATGCGGCTGCACCGCTACCCCTTCAAGGCGATGGGTAGCCTGTGCGAGCTGCAGCTCTATGCGCCCAGTCCCGCGGCGGCCGATCGCGCCGCGGCGCAGGCGCAGCGCGAGCTGCAACGCCTCGAGGCCGTCTACTCGCGCTACCGCGACGACAGCCTCGTCACGCGCATCAACCGCAGCGCCGGCAGCGCACAAGGCATCGAGGTGGATGCCGAGACCGCCGCGCTGCTCGACTACGCGCAGCAGGCCTGGCAGGAGAGCGACGGCCTGTTCGACATCAGCTCCGGCGTGCTGCGCCGGGTCTGGGATTTCAAAGCCGGGCGCCTGCCGACGCAGGCCGAGATCGACGCGCTGCTACCGCGCATCGGCTGGGACAAGCTGCGCTGGGACAAGCCGCGCCTGTGGCTGCCGGCGGGCATGGAACTGGACTTCGGCGGCTACGTGAAGGAGTACGCCGCCGACTGCGCAGCGCGCGTCTGCCGCGAGGCCGGCCTCGCTCACGGGCTGGTGGATCTCGGCGGCGACATCGCGCTCATCGGTCCGCATCCCGACGGCGCGCCCTGGCAGGTCGGCATCCGCAACCCCCGCGACCCCGAACGCGCCATCGCGCGCATCCCGCTGGCCGCGGGCGCCATCGCCAGCAGCGGCGATTACGAGCGTTTCATGGATGTCGGCGGACGGCGCTACTGCCACATCCTCAACCCGAAGACCGGCTGGCCGGTGCAGGGCCTGGCCGGCGTGAGCGTGGTGGCCGAGCATTGCCTGATCGCGGGCACTGCCACGACGGTGGCCATGCTCAAGGGTGCGGACGAGGGCCCGCGCTGGCTGGCGGCGCTGGGCCTGCCGTACCTGTGCATCCTGCCGGACGGCCAGCTGCTCGGCAGCGCCAAGCCAAGCGCTGAATAATTATCCAATATTTACAATCACTTATAATGCTTGAATTTAAAAGCTACAAATGTTACTTTCTTGGGGCACGGGGGTTCTCCACATGAATGCAGTCCTGCAACCCATGCTCCAGGCGCGGCAGCCGCTGCAGCAGCGCTCGCGCGACCGCTTCGAGCAGGTGCTCAAGGCGGCGGACGCGCTGCTGGCCGAGCGCGGGCTGGCCGGCTTCTCGATTCCCGAACTGGCCGCGCGGCTCGGCTACACCCGCGCCAGCATCTACAAGTTTTTCCCCACGCCCTACGCGGTACTCAACGAGCTGGCGCAGCGCTACCTGAAACTGCTCGAAGACGACCTGGTCGGCTTCGCCGCCGAACTGAGCCGCCAGTCCTGGATCGAAGTCGGCAATACCGTGGTCAACCGCGCCACCGCCTTCTACGAAGCGCATCCGGTGGCGCGGCTGCTGATTCTCGGTGGCCCGCTCACCGACGACGGCTACCGCGCGCAGGAGCTCACCATCCAGCGCCTCGGCACGCTGCTGCGCCAGCTGTCGCAGCAGCGCGGCATCCTGCTGCCGCGCGAGCCAGTGGATGTCGCCACGCAGGCGGTGGAGATCGGCACCGGCTGCTTCCGCCAGTCCTACTTCCGCCACGGCCGCATCACCGACGCCTATCGCAAGGAGGCGGCCTACGCGATGCTGGCCTACCTGTCGCGCTACGTCGGCGACGAAGCGGCGCGGCCGCGCAGCTGAGGCCGGCATGAGCCCGCGCCGCTTGCTTGTTCCGCTGCTGGCCCTGCTGCTATCCGCCTGCGGCGGTGACTACAGCGGCGGCGCGACCGGTGGCAGCACCGGTAACACCGGCAGCACCGGTAACACCGGCAGCGGCGGTTCGGGCGGCGACGATGCCGGGGGCGGCGGCAGCCCGCCGCCGGCGCTGCCGCTCTTGGGCAGCAGCCATGCACGTTCCTTCATGACCGAGTACTGCGAGGGCAAGCCGGATGCGGCGGTGCTGCCACAGGATCCGCGCGAGCTGATCCGCCCGGGTTTCAACGCGGGCCGGGCAGTGGCCTTCAACGTCTGGTGGGAAGACTGCACGGGCGCCAGCGGCAATCCCAACACCAAGCCGAAGACCTGCGGCGAGTATCGTTCACAAAAAGCCGCCGGCGAGCGGCTGATGCGCAGCGAGCTGGCGCTGAACATCGGCTCGGCCGAGCAATACAACCAGCTCTGGCTGCGCTGGGGATTGCCGGGCCGTCCCGCGGATTTCGATGCGCAGCTGCGCGAGCGCTACGGCCTGCCGCAGGCCAACTTCCGCAATCCCTATCCGCTGCCGGGCGAGGATGCGGCCGCGAGCAACGGCGGCAGCGGCCAGCTGCCCGCCGGCATCACGCAGCTGAAAGACGCCGACGGCCGCTACACGGGCAACCTGGGCATCACCTGCGACCTGTGCCACAGCGGCGAGCTGAAGGCCCTGGGCGAAGACCCGGCGCTGTCTTTCGTCGCGGGCCTCGGCGCGCATGGCGCCGACGGCCAGCTCGCGCTCGCCGACCTGCTGGTGCCGCTGATTCCCTTCGCGCTCAACAGCACGCGCGGCGTGACCAACGCCATGGGCCTGTCGGGTTTCCTGGTGGCGCTGGTGGACTTCGATTCGGTGGATTTCGATCCCGCCACCGCCGCGACCAAGGTCGCGCTGATGCAGATCCCCGGCAATACCAGCGGCGGCGGTGATACCAAGATGCCGGCCTGGTGGAACGCCAGTCACCGCCCGCGCAAGTTCTGGGATGCCGGTTATTCCTACGACGCCCTGCGCATGGACAACGTGATCCTGCAGGTGCTGCTGCCGATCACCAATCCCGGCCCCGGCGGCGGCAAGAAGCTGCGCGAGCTGGAGCCGCACGCGGTCGCCACCCAGACCTACCTCGAATCGCTGACCTCGCCGCCCTATCCGGGCGAGATCGACACCGCGCTCGCCGAGGCCGGCGCAATCCTGTTCCATGCCAAGGACCTGTGGGCCAACGGCGCCAACGCACACATCCCGCGCCCGCCCGGCAACGGCTCTTGCGCCGGCTGCCACGGCGCCTACGCGCCACGCTACGCCAACGACCCGGCCTACCTGGAGGATCCGCGTGTGGCGGGCATGGCC
>DATLYR010000155.1 GCA_035574475.1 Nevskiales bacterium
CGGAAGCCCACCAGCACCCGAGCCTTCTTGACCACATGCCGCACCGCCAGCCGCGCCCGCCGGCGGTAATGCCAGACCGGACCGGCGAGCGCAGGCAGCACGCGCTCGGGCTGCACGCCGCCGATGCGCGCCAGGCTGTCGAGCAGCCAGCGCTGCTTGAGTGCCAGCTGCGCTTCGGATGCCAGGTGCTGCAGGCTGCAGCCGCCGCAGTAACCGAAATGCGGGCAGCGCGGCGCCACGCGCTCGGGCGCGGGTTCCAGCACCTCCAGCAGGCGCCCCTGGTCATGATCGCGCCGGCGCTGCGTGCGCAGGTAGCGCACCCGTTCGCCCGGCAAGGCATCCGGAATGAACAGGGCCTTGCCATCGGCCTGGCGCGCGACGCCGACACCCTCGTGGGTGATGTCCTGGATGCGGATTTCGAAGGGCCCTTCCGGCGCCCGCTGGCGGTGCGTGCGCGGCATCGCAGACTAGTGCGTCGGCCAGGCGTCGAGAAAGGCCTGCAGATGCGGCTGGCCGGCGGCCTTAAGGGTCTTGCGCACCAGTGCCTGCTCCTCGGCCAGCGCCTGGTCGCCGAGCAGGCCGCGCAGGTGCTGGAAACGCAGGTAGATCAGGTAGGTGTTGAGCGCATCGGTCTCGCAGTAATTGCGGATGTCCGCGATCCGACCGGCGAGAAAGCTCTCCCAGACCCGGCTGCCATCCATGCCCAGCTTGCCGGGCAGCCCCAGCAGCTGCGCGATCTCGTCCAGCGGCGCGAAGGCGCGGGCCTGGTAGGCCGCCAGCACGTCCATGACGTCGGTGTGGCGCTCGTGGTAACGGCCCAGGTAGTTGTTCCACTTGGCCTCGCGGTCATGCCGGCCGGTGTCCCAGTAGGCCGGAGCGGACACACCCTGGATCAGCGCGCGGTAATGCAGCACCGGCAGGTCGAAGCCCGAGCCGTTCCAGGACACCAGCGTCGGCCGGTAGCGCTCGATGCCCTCGAAGAAGCGCGTGATCAGCTCCTTCTCGTCGGACTCCGGCTTGCCCAGCGACCACACGCGCAGGCCCTCGGACGAGCGCAGCACGCAGGCAATGGCCGCCACACGTTGCAGGTGATGCGGCAAGAAATCGCTGCCGCGAGCCTGCAGCCTCAGCTGCTGCATGGCGGCAGCGACCTCGGCGTCGCTCAGGCCCTCTAGCCCGTACAGGCGCCGGCCACCCTCGATGTCCGGGAGGGTCTCGATATCGAAGGCCAGCGTGGTGTCGAGGCTCAAGCGGGAAAAACGCCGGTGGAGAGGTAGCGGTCGCCGCGGTCGCAGATGATGGTGACGATGACGGCGTCTTCCACCTCTTTGGACAGCTGCAGTGCCGCCCAGGTCGCGCCGCCCGAGGACGGGCCGCAGAACAAACCCTCGACGCGCGCCAGTTCGCGCATGGTGTCCTCGGCGTCGCGGGCGCTGACCTCGATCACCCGGTCCACCCGCGGCGGCTCGAAGATCTTCGGCAGGTAGGCCTCAGGCCACTTGCGGATGCCGGGAATGGAAGACTCGCCGTCCGGCTGCACGCCGACGATCTGGATGCCCGGGTTCTTCTCTTTGAAGAAGCGCGAGCAGCCCATGATCGTGCCGGTGGTGCCCATCGAGCTGACGAAGTGCGTGATCCTGCCCTGTGTGTCGCGCCAGATCTCCGGCGCAGTGCCTTCGTAGTGCGCGCGCGGGTTGTCCGGGTTGGCGAACTGATCGAGCACCCGGCCTTTGCCCTCGCGCTGCATCTTTTCGGCCAGGTCGCGGGCACCTTCCATGCCTTCGTCCTTGGTCACCAGGATGATCTCGGCGCCGAAGGCGCGCATCGCCTGGCGTCGCTCGAGGGACAGGTGCTCGGGCATGATCAGCACCATGCGGTAGCCTTTGGTCGCCGCCACCATCGCCAGCGCGATGCCGGTGTTGCCGGAGGTGGCCTCGATCAGCGTGTCACCGGGCTTGATCTCGCCGCGTTCCTCCGCGTGCTTGATCATGCTGTAGGCGGGCCGGTCCTTGACCGAGCCGGCCGGGTTATTGCCCTCGAGCTTGCCGAGGATGACGTTGCGGGTCTTGCCGGCGATGCGCTGCAGGCGTACCAGTGGCGTATTGCCGATGAACTGTTCGAGGGTGGGATAGCTCATATCCCGCTAGTCTAAAGGATTGCTGCGAAATTGCGCTCCACCCGACATTCCCGCCTTCCTTTCCCGTCATTCCCGCGCGCTCCTGGCGTGAATCCATTCCAGCATGGATCCCCGACCAAAGCGTTCGGGGACGACGGAGTAGTGGGAGCATTCGGGGGTGACGGGAAATCAGAGTCGCCGGCAGGGCCGGCTCCTACAGGAGATCCTGTAGGAGCGCACCCTGTGCGCGACACTCCCAAGGGTCGCTTGCAGTCAAGCTCCTACCTGTAGCAGATACGCCGTTATCGAACCGCGAACATTCCGCGGCTCGCTGGCACCCACCACAGCAAACCCAGCACGAAGGTCAGCACCGCCACGCGCAGCGGCTGCGGGCTGCGCGCCTTGAGCTTGCTGAAGGCCAGCGGGATCTCGATCAGGTGTGCCACCAGGATGATGGCAGTGAGCAGCGCCAGCCAATGGGTCGGTTGCCCGTTGAAGGCCATGTAGGCGCCGCCGGCATAGATGGCTAGCAGGCCAATGATGTTGGCGATCCAGAAACTGCGGTGGTCTAACACTTGGATCCTCCCCTTGATCCTAGAACTCGGCGATGGCACTCAGGCGAAATGACCGGGGCTCCACCGGGTGGAAGTGCACATCCTCGACCGGCGCAGCCTCGCCCGGTAACTGGGATTCGTAGAAATAATCGATCTGGCTGTCCTTGCGGTCGAGCAGGTTGAAACCGTCCAGCGCGATGCGCAGCCGTTCGCTGATGCGGTACCCAACCCGTGCACTCAACAACGTCGTGCTGTCCGAACGCTCGCTGTCGTCCTCGATCAGCGGCCGCGGGCCGAACCAGCGTAGGTGCACGGCGCCGAACCAGGGCCCGCGCTGATCCACGGTCAGCCCGAGGCTGGCCACGCCCTCGACCGCGCCGGGAATGCGGTCACCGGCCGGGTCCGAGTCGCGGAAACGCGCCCGTGCATAGGCCAGGTCGGCATCCAGCAGCAGCCAGGGCGCCAGCAGGTAATCCAAGGACAGCTCCGCGCCGATGCGCCGGCTGGGCCGGCCAGCCTCGGTGCTGCCGGCATCGCCGACGAATACCAGCTCGGAGTCGAAATCGAGCGCGAACAGCGCGAAGGCGGTCTTGAGTCCCGGCAGGCGCTCATGGCGCACACCAAACTCATAGCCCTTGGCCCGCACCAGGTAGGGCACCTGCTCCGCCGCCAGGCCGGAAACCGGGTCGACCGTGATCGTAGTGCCGCGCGCATCGTTGCTGTGGTAACCGCCGCCGGCGTTGAAAAAATACTCGATACCGCCGAACGGACCATAGACCAGCCCAAACTGTGGGTTGACGATGCTGTCGCTTTCCCTGCCCGAGTTGGCCGGGTTGTCGCTGTCCACCTCGGCGCGGAAAAAGTCGGCACGCAGACCCAGCGTGGTACGCAGCCGGTCCTGCCACTGCACGCGGTTCTCCCAGTACAAGGCCGTGCTGGTCTGCTCGATGTCGTCGGCACGGGTCGTGGACAGGCGCTGGCGCTGGCGCGTGTTGAACAGGCCGTTGGCGATATCGTCGTGGCGGAACTGCAACCCCAGCGCGTTCTCGACCGGGCGCGGTTCGCGGCCGCCGAACCAGCGGCGGCTGAGATCGAAACCGTACAGCTTGCGGTCATCGCGCTGCTCGAACTGGTCACCATTGACCGGATCGTTCTGGAAATAGGTGAAATTGGAGAACAACGCCAGGTCGCTGCGCACGGCGTAGGCACTGGCCTCGGTCAGCGCCCCGGCCGCGCGCCGGTGCCAGCGACCCGAGAGGCTGTAGCGGTAACTGTCCGAGCCGTCGCTGGGATCCAGCGACCCGAAACGGTCGAGCGCGCCCGATTCCACCGCGCGCAGCGGGATCTGGTTGGTGGCATTGCCCGCGGCATCATGGCCCATGAAGCTGAGGCCGAACCCTGCCTGCTCATTGCCCTGGCTGTAGCGCAGCACGGCATTCGTGCGGTGGTAGTCATCCGGGTTCTGCCAGGGACCGTCATGATGCAGGCGTTCCAGCGCATACAGCAGCCGTCCGCTCGCCAGTGACTGGCTGTCGGCCAACAACAGACGCCGCGCGCCATCTTCGCCCAGCGTGCCGCTGGCCAGTCCGCGCGGCAGCTCGTCGCGATAGTCCACGTGCACATTGCCGGCCGCGGAAAAATCACCGGCGTCCGGATAGTACGGCCCCTTGCGGTAATGGATGTGGTCCACCAGCTCGGGGATGACGAAACCGAGGTCGGCATAACCCTGGCCGTGGCCGTGGCTGCGCAGGTTGACCGGCATGCCATCCACGGTAATCGCGAAATCCGTGCCGTGATCGAGGTTGAAACCACGCAGAAAGAACTGGTTGGCCTTGCCCTCGCCGCTGTGCTGCGTAAGGATCAGGCCCGGCACGTTTTCCAGGATATCGCCGGCGCGATAGATCGGCTGCGCGACCAGCGCGTCGCCTTCCAGGGTGCCGGCGCTGGCGGCGTCGGGCTTGACCCGCTCGCCCTTGACCTCCAGCGCCGGTAGCGTTTCCGCCACCGGCACATGTGCCATGGCCGGCGCGGCCGGCAGCGCACCGCTGAGTATCAATACCGAGCATGCCGCCTTTCGCATGATTCGTGCCCCCGCGTATCTCGATGTTTACATTCGTCCGTGCATCTTAACCGCCGGTCAACCTGCCCAGCAGACCCGGCGCCCAGCGTTTCATCACCCAGCCCATCCGGGCCTGGCGGCCCACCGGCACCATGAACCGATTGCGGCGAATCGCACGCAGCGTGCGCTTGGCGACCTCCTCCGGCGTGACCGAATTCTGCGCGAACTCGCGTTCGATCCGCGCCCGCGTGCGATCATTGTCCAGCGCGCCGACGAGCTTGACCTTGCCGGCAATCGGCGTCTTCACGTAACTGGGGCAGATGACGCTGACCCCGATGCCGCTGCGCTTCAGCTCCGCGCGCAGGCTCTCGGACAGCCCGACCAGCGCGAACTTGCTGGCGCAGTAGGTGCTCATGCCCAGTGTGCCGATGAAGCCGGAGGCCGAGGCCATGTTGACCACCTGCCCGCCCTGGCCACGCTCGATCATCCGCGGCAGGAAGGCGCGGCAGCCGTGCACCACGCCCATGACGTTGATCTCGTGCAGGCGCCGCCAGTCGGCCGGCTCGACGTCCGTCAGCAGCCCGCCCATGACCACGCCGGCGTTGTTGACCAGCACGTCGAGCGCCGCGTGTCGAGCATGTATCCAGTCCGCCAGCGCCTGCACCTGCTTTTGATCGGTGACATCCGCAGCGAAGGTTTCTGCCTGCGTGCCCAGCGCCACGCAGCGCTGGCGTACGGCTTCCAGCCGGTCGGCGTCGCGTGCGGTGAGGATCAGCCGCGCACCGGATCGCGCGAAGGCCAGCGCCAGCGCCTCGCCGATGCCACTGTTGCCGCCGGTGATCAGAACGAGCCTGTTCCTGAAGTCCTTCATGCCGCAGTTCCTCAAGGTGAGGCGGTTTCGTACCAGATCGGCGAGGCCCAGGCGCGTTCCTCGATCGTGTGGAAATGGTTGCGGCCGCGGAAGCTGCCGGGCGCGCCCTCGATCACGCAGCAGCCCTCGTAGCCGGCAAAGCCGCTATTCGCCGGAAACATGCCGTTGGCCGCGTCGAGGCGGCTGCAGTCCACCTTTTTCTCCACGTTGCACTGCCAGGCCGACCAGCGGCAGGACGGTACCTCCAGCGCACGCGCGTAGTAATAGGCGTCCTGGGCCGGGTCGAACTCGGGATCGGTCCAGACCGTGCACAGCTGCTCGGGATGGCTGCCCACCGGCACGCTGCAGTCGCTCATCGAGGGCCGCTGCACCGCATGCGGGGTGCGCGCTACGCCCTCGAACACCTTCACGCGCGGTTTACCCTGGGCGTCCACCCAGCCCTTGACGATGTCGATGCGCTGGAGCGGGTAATTCTCCGGGTCCTGCTGCGCCCAGACCGCGATCTGCGGCCGCCCCTGCGGGGGTAGCGGCAGGTTGCCGCCCATCAGCGCACCCTCGGCCGCGCCGGTGTCCACCGGATTCACGCCGGCCGCGAGCTGTGCGCAGGTGTTGGCCGGCAGGTTCCAGCCGCCGATGCTGCGGATCTTCATGCGCGGGCCGGAAGTGCCCCAGGTTTCGCCGCGGTGCAGCGCGTCCCAGATCTCGTCGCGCGTGTTTTCCCGCGCCCATACGCCGGCGAGCCCGCCGGGATTGAGCGTGCGCGCAAAGTCGAGGAAACGGCGGTTGCTGCAGCTGGCCGGATCCGCCGGCTCGCCGCTGTCGCAGGCCCAGAAACCGAACAGCTCCTGCGGCTCGTCGTCGAGCACGCCGCCATGGCCAACGAAGCCGCGCTCTGCGGCATTGCCCGAAATGCCGTTGTGCGTGTCGGTGGCCGCGATGATGTTGGCCTTGTAGGGGTTAATGCCGAGGTTCTGCCGGATCGCCAGCCCTTCCGCGATCGCGTTGCGGTAATAGTCGAGCGGATGCGTGCAGTTGCCGGTGCCGACCGCGTCCGGGTCGCCGGCCGGGCGCGAGCGCCCGTCCGGTCCCGGGTTCACGCAGAGGTCCACCAGGTTGCTGCCGGCCGTGCGATGGCTGCAGAAATTCGGATCGGTGAGCGGATCGCCGGTGCACAACTGCGCGCAGCTGGCCGGATCGTCCGGCCCGCCGCGGCATACGCTCTTGTTGATCTCGAAGTCGCAGGCCGACTCCTCGCCGTCCAGGTAATCGCCCTCGAGCCCGACCGCGCACTCGGACTGGCCCTTGTGCTGGGTGATCTCCACCGCGCGATCGAGGCTTACGCGCAGCTGCGCGTCGGCGAAGGTCATCGGGAAGTAAACGTCGGTCGAATCCAGCTTGCGGCCCAGCGGCACGCCGGTGCCCGGCTCCATCGGCAGCCACATGCGGCCATCCGAGAGGTTGCCGTTGTGCGGAATGGTCAGCACGTCGCAGCCCGGCACCGACTTGCAGACCAGATTCAGGTGATCGAACAGGTCCCAGTCGTCGTTGCCGTTCTGCGGGTTGAGCGCCGTGTCCGGCCGCGCGGCGCCGAACACCATCTGCGGCATGTGCGCGGTGTCGCCCTTGAAAATCACGTTGCGGTGGAACATCTGCGACAGCTCGTTCGAGCTGAATTCGTAGCCGTGCAGGGTCGTGAATCGGCAGGGCTCGTTCTCCTCGTCGTTGATCTGCTTGGTCGTGTGCCAGGCGGAGACATTGGTCGGGCTGAAGCCGATCAGCGACTGCAGCAGCTGCTGTTGCAGCGGGGTATCGCCGGCGGCAATCGCGACGATGTTGTCGCGAATGCCCTGGCCGATCAGCTGGTCACAGAGCTGGCGCGAGAGCGGCGTCAGCCCGCAGGTGTAAACGAAGCCGCCCAGGAATTCGGCGTGGTCGGTCACCGCATTGAAGTCCAGCGGCCGGCCGATGCTGACCTCGCGCTGCTTCGTGTACGGATCATCGCTGCCCAGCCCCGGCAGGCCGCCGGTCTCGCCCTTGGCGAAGCGGTGCGCGGCGCGCGGGTCGTTGGCGGCGTTGAAAAAATAGGCGTCCAGCGAATACGAGGTGTGCGTGTGCAGGTCACCGAAGTAGGCATTCTTGCGGTTTTCGCGGAAATCCATGCAATGGCCGGCCACCGGCCCGCCGTCGGGCGGCGGCACGAAGGGCGGTGTGCCGCCCTTGCTACTGCTGCCGCCGCAAGCCGACAGCAGTACGGCCAGTAAGCCCAGGCTCATCATCCGGCACATGTCACACCCCAACCCCCAGCGACGCCGACCACAGCAGCAGCCGGTCCAGCGTCCAGTACATCGCCACGCCGCCCAGCAGCGTGACCGTGATCGCCATCCCCTGCGCCGGCAGGCGCAGGGCGCCGGCCCGCCGCAGCAGCGCCCAAACCAGCAGCACGGTGGCGACGAACAGCAGCTGGCCGAGCTCGACGCCCAGGTTGAACAGCAACAGCGCCCAGCCGCGCGCCGCTTCCGGCAGTCCGACCTCGGCCAGCGCACCGGCAAAACCAAAGCCGTGCAGCAGGCCGAAGACGAAGGCCACCAGCCAGGGTTTGCGGAAGACGATGGAAGGCGCTGGAGTCCCGCTTGCGTGGGAATGGCGGAAGCGGGCAAGTTCGGCTGCCAGCAGGACGATGCTGAGCGCGATCAGCAACTCGACCGGCTTTGACGGCAGGCCCCCGACGCCGAGCACCGCCAGCGCCAGCGTCAAACTGTGCGCGAGTGTGAAGGCGGTCACCGCCGCGACCAGCGTGCGCCAGCCCCGGTCCGAAACCAGCACCACCAGCATCAGGCCGAGCACGAACAGCAGATGGTCGGGCCCGAGCAGGATGTGCTCGATGCCGATCGGCAGATAGGCCAGCAGCCCGGGCGGCGGGCCGGCCTGGGGCTGCGGCGCCAGCACCGCCACGGGATCCTGGCGATCCACCGCCGCGGTGAGCCTGTGGCCATCGACCAGGCGCAGCGTGACCAGCGCTTCCGGCATCCGCGGGTCCAGGCCCTCGATGCGCAGCCGCTGGCCCGCGAGCGAGGCCTCGCACTGCAGGCGCCACTGGCGCAGCACCCACTCCGCGCTGCGCTCGGCGCGTACCTCACCCACCGGCGCGCAGCCGGCCGGGAACTGCGGCACCACGGCCGCCGCACCGCCGTCGCGCGCCAGCGGCGTTTTCAGTGTCACCTGCAACAGGCCGGGCTGCAGCTCCTCCAGCCGCAGCACCGCAGTCTGTAGCTCGTGCGCAGACAGCGGTAGCACCACCCCCCACAGCGCCAGCAGGAGCAATACGCGCCTCATCCGGCGCGGCCCTCGTTGTGGGCGTCTTCGAACTCGATGCGATAGCGCGCACGCAGCTCGGCCAGCACGGCGCGGTTGCGTGCCTCGCGCTGCGCCAGTCGCCAGTCGCGCCGGACCTGCTCCGCGACCTCAGCCAGTGCCGCGGGCCGGAAGGGCTCGCGGGCCGTGATGCGCACCAGGTGCAGGCCGAAGGCCGAAGGCAGCGGCGGCGACCACTCGCCGGCCGACAGCTGCGCCAACGCCTCCGCAAAGCCGGCGCCGAAATCGCGGCGCAGGCGCGCAGAGTCGGCCTGCGTCACCACCTGCCCGACCAGGAAGGGGTCGCCGAGACCGACGAAGGTCGCCGGCTCGCGCCGCAGCTGGGCGGCGAGGCGCTCAGCCTCCTGTGCCAGCCGCTCACCATGGCGACCGCGGCTGAGGAAGACCTGTTCGAAACTTACCGTGGGCGCGCGGCCGTAGCGCTCCGGATACCGGTCGAGCCAGGCCTGCAAGGCGGCCTCGTCCGGCTCCGGCAGCAGGCTGTCATCCTCGATCAGGAAACGCATCTTCTGCGTCAGCTGGCGTTGCACGATCACGTCGCGCCGGTCCAGGCCCAGCGCGAGGGCCTCGCGGTACAGCACCTGCTCGTCGATCCAGCGGTCGAGCAGCGCCTGCAATTCCTCCGGCTGCGGCGCGCGCCCCTGCTCGGCCCGGAAGGCCTGCGCCAGCGCCGCCTGGCGCCCGGCGCTCACCACAATCCGCAGGGTGTCGTGCTCGCTTGCGTCGCCGTCTGTCAGAAGGCGGTCCACCCCGAGAATCACCAGTCCCAGGAGCAGGAAGCGCAACAGCGGCTCACGCAGCCCGCGCCGGAAAGTTTCGATACCGATACCCCTCATGGCTGCACCTCCCGTCAGGGACGCAAGCTGAACAACATCCCATCCTCACCCAGCAGCAGCGGGTGCGCGATCTGCGCCACTTCCACCAGCGATGCCCGGCGGGCCGAACACGTCCACCAGGATGATTGCGCTGGAGCATCACGCGCTCCAACGGCGCCTTGCGTTTCAGGAAGGCCAGGCCGGACGCCGCAGCGAGCAGCAGCACTGTCACCCGCAGAAACCGCTTCATGCCGCTTTTCCCTTGCGTTCCAGCCCTGCCTCACGCAGCGCCCATTCGAGATCCTCGATCCGGTCCTGGCCCCAGAAGGCCGCACCGTCGAAGGTGAACACCGGCACGCCCCACTGGCCGAGCTGGGCCAGCCGCGCGGTGTTGTGCTCTACCCGCTCGCGGTATTCGGCACTCGCAATCGCCGCGCGGCAGTCGTCCCAGCGCAGGCCGACCCGCTCGCACAGCGCGCGCAGCGGCGCATCGCGCAGCACGTCCAGGCCCTCGCCCCAGATGCCGAGGCTGGCCGCAAGCACGAACTCGCGCAGCCGTCCGACGCGCGCGGCATGCTCAGCGACAGTGAGGCAACGCCACACGCCCTCGCCCAGCGGGTCATGGATCTTTCCGAACGGCAGGCCGAGACGGTCGGCCTCGCGCTTGGCGTCGCGCAGGATGTACAGGCGTTTCGCCAACGGCAGCGGCTGGCCGCGCATCGCCATCGGCCGTACGCCGCGATACACGAGTTCGATGGCATAACGCTCGGGCAGCGCAAAGGCACGCGGCGCCGCAAGATACGAGTACGGGCTGCGGAACGAAAAGAAAAACTCGACCTGCGGCGCGCTCATGTCACCAGCCCAGGTAGGACAGCCGTTCTTCGATCTGCGGGATGCGCTCGTGGGCGAAGAACCACTCGCCTTGCACGCGTGCCGCCGGCGACTCCCAGTGGCCCTTGCGCAGCTGGCGCGTCCGGTTGGCGGCGAGGCGCTGCGCCAGCAGCGCACCCGCGGCCGGCGGTGCCTCGCCGGTGATCTCGCAGAACAGCCCGGCATAGTCCTCCGCACGGACCGGCCCCTCGGAAGCCAGCCACAGCCGCGTCAGCGCGGCGGCGACGAAGGCCTGCATCTGCGGGCGGCCGCGCAGGGATTCGGTCCAGGTCGCGAGGAAGGCCGTATCCGCCGGCGCCAGCGGCGTGCGGCGACGCAAGCTCAGCCCGCGGCGGCGCAGGAGGCGCAGGCTGTCCTCGATGGCGAAGTGCCGGCGCTGTTCCAGCGCCGGGTCCTGGTCCATGCCGCGCTCCACCAGCGGATAGAGGCTCAGCTCGGTGCGCCGGCGTGCGGCCACCTCCAGCAGCGGCAGCGCCACCACGCTGTAGGGGTCGTCGAAAGCGAAGTACAGCTCGACCTCGGCCCGCCCGCCCAGGCGCCGCAGCAGCCAGGCCCACAGCTGGCCCGGCCAGCGGCTGGCGAACCAGGCCACCAGCAGGCGGGGCATCAGGACTTTCTGGAGGGTGTCGCGCATGGCACCACCCTAGGCTCCCGCCCTGCCCCGGTCTTGGCCCTGCGGGACATTCGTTGGTCGGACAGGGACATGGGCGGCTTTCGGAATGGCAGCCCGGCCGGGAACCGACGATAATCGCCGCCAGCATGCCGCGCCGCGACCGTTCCGATGCCCGCTGAACCCACCCGGCGCTGGATTCTGATCCTCGGCGCGGTCGTGGCCATCGGCCCGCTGTCCATCGACATGTACCTGCCGGGCCTGCCGACGCTGCAGCGGCATTTCGGCTCGGACGCGCATGCCGCCCAAATGAGCCTGGCGCTGTTCTTCGCCGGCCTGGCCCTCGGCCAGCTGGTCTACGGCCCGGTCTCGGACCGCTACGGCCGCCGCGCGCCGCTGCTGGCCGGCCTGGCCATTTACATCGCCGCCACGCTCGGCTGCGCCTTCGCGCCCAGCATGCCGGCGCTGATCGGCCTACGCTTCCTGCAGGCGCTCGGCGGCTGCGCCGGCGTGGTCATGACCCGCGCCATGGTGCGCGACCGCTTCGAGCCGCAGGACATGGCCCGCATCCTTTCGCTGCTGCTCCTGGTGATCGGCGTGGCGCCGATCCTCGCGCCGCTGCTCGGCAGCGTGGTGCTGCAGGCCGCCGGCTGGCAGGCGATCTTCGTCGTGCAGGCGATGTTCGGCCTGTTGTGCCTGGCGGCGGTCGCGCGCTTCATCGAGGAAACCCATACCCCGCCGCCCGGCGCCAGCCTGAGCTTTGGCTCGGCACTGCGTGGCTACGCGCACCTGCTCAGGCACCGCCGCTTCATGGGCTATGCGCTGGCCGGCGGCACCGCGCAAGGCGGCATGTTCGCCTACATTTCGGTATCCGCGTTCGTGTTCATCGAGGTGTATGGCCTGTCGCCGAATGGCTACGCCGCCGTGTTTGGCGCCAATGCTTTCGGCCTGATCGGCGCCGCCCAGCTCAATCGCTGGCTGCTCAAGCGCTATCCGGCGCAGAACGTGCTGCGCGCCGCGCTGGCCGTCTACTTCGCCGGCGGGCTGGTGCTGCTGGGCGCCGCGCTGAGCGGCGCCGGCGGCTTGTCCGGCATCCTGCTGCCGCTGTGGCTGTGCATCACCAGCCTCGGCTTCACCTTCCCCAACTCCGTGGCCGCCGCCATGGCACCCTTCGGCGACCGCGCGGGCGCCGCCTCCGGCCTGCTCGGCACTCTCCAGTTCGTCATCGCCGGCGGCACCGCTGCGATCGTCGGCGACTGGTATGACGGCAGCGCCCTGCCGATGGCCGCGGTGATCGCCCTCTGCGGGCTGGGCTCGAACCTCCTGCTGCACGGGGTGGTCCGGTCGCGCTAGGATGATGGCACCATGAAGCATGTCATCCAGCACGGCGTCACCCAGAAGCAGGCCAGGGAAGCCATCGACGCCGCCATCAAGGTCTACTCGCGCAAGTTCCCCGAGTACCACCCCAAAAGCCGCTGGCTGGACAAGCACCGTGCCGAGGTTTCGTTCAAGGTGAAGGGCTTCACGCTCACCGCTACCATCAACGTGCATCCCAAGACCATCGAGTCCGAGATGGACGTGCCGTTCCTGTTCCTGCCCTTCCGCGGACGCGCGCTGAAGGTGATCGAGGACGAGATCAGGAAGTGGGTGGCGCGCGCCAAGGCCGGCGAGATCAGAGCCTGAATCGCCTGCAGGCAGGCTCGACAATGAGCCACGTCTTCTGCAGGAGCGCGCCGTGCGCGCGACAATAAGGTCAACGGATGCCGCATCGGTCGCCTGCAGGGCAGGCTCCTACAAAAGCGGCAGCACTCCCTTACGGTATGCCCGCCAGGCTGGCGGGACCTCCAGCACGAAGGTCGCAAGCACGCCGAGCAGCGTGAGTCCCAGCGCAATCGCATCCGCCAGCCGCGCCGGCGACAGCACCGCCAGCAGCAGCGCAACCACCAGCGCGCTGGCGATGAAGCCGCCGCAGGACAGGCTCAGGAACTGCTCGCGGCTGTTCTCGCCCGGCCTGAAGTCGAACAGGAACAGCGTCCACAGGCTGGCCGACATGTGCACCCGCGCGCCGCTGGCCCAGGCGCCGATCAGATGGCCCCACTCATGCGCCAGGAAGCCGCCGACCGGAATCATGACGCCGGCGGCGATGGCGACCGGAACCGCCCAGGGCGATGTCCCCGGTTCCAGCCGCAGGCTGGCCAGCCAGAGCAGAATCGTGAGCGCGACCAGCGTGAGGTCGCGCAGCGCCAGTTTCACCGTCACGCGCGTGGCAGCCGTACGGAGCGTCATCTGTCATCCCGGCGAAAGCAGGGATCCAGAGGCTTGCAGCCTGAGTGACTGGGACGATTCTTCACCTCGCGTTCCACCGGAGCTGCCGCTCGCGCACGGCCAGGAACAGCGCGATGGCAAAGGCATAGCTCGTCACCAGGCTCATCGGGAAGTACCACCAGCTGATCTTCATGCCCGCGCGGCGCCCGTCCAGGATGGTCCACAACGGCAGCAGGATCAGGTTGGCGATGATCAGGTCCTGCCCGCCCGAGGCCGAGGCCGGGTTCACGAACAGCAGCGTGGTCCAGTGCCACCAGCTCGCCTGGTCGCCGTACTGGCGGAAGTACTGGAAGTTGAAATACCAGCCCACGAACAGCGCGATGACGGCAATGGCATAGCAGACGCCTTCCAGCGCCGAAGTGCCGGCCGCCTTGCTGCCGCTGCGGTACAGGTGCGCGTTGGCCCAAAACACGGCGCCGATCGACAGCAGGCCGATGGCCACATAGAAGATTTCCGTCGGCGACATGAGTCCCCCTGGTTCTTATGAAGCAATCCCCTCTCCCCCGCCCCTCTCCCATTAATGGGAGAGGGGAAAGGCATGAACAGCCTCAACCCAGCCACGGCAGCAGGCCCAGCGCCAGCATCACCAGCAAAGCCGCCAACCCAATGCCGAAGAAAATCGAGCGCGCGGTGCGCAGATCGGCGTAGTAGCAGGCCATATGCCCTGCCCGGCCCAGCACATAGGTCCAGGCCGCCAGGTTGAAGGCCAGCGCCGGCGCGCCGGAGAGCATCCCGAACAGTGCCAGCAGCACGAAGCCCGCCAGGCTCTCGTTGGTGTTGGCATGCGCACGCACCGCACGGAACAGGAAGTTGCCGTGGTCCGCCGGCACCGGCGTGCCCGGCACGTGCTTGGCCTTGATGCTGGCGAAGTCCACCACCAGGATTTGCACCAGGAACAGCGCCGCCGTCACGCCCATGGCGAGCACCGTGGGCGCGTAAGGCAATAACCAGGCTTGCATGTTCGATGACTCCCTTTATCTCCTGCACAACATCAATCCGGCGGCGTATCGATTTCCACCAGCAGCTTGCCGGTGTTCTCGCCCGTGAACAGCTGGCCCAGTGCCTGCGGCGCGTTGTCCAGGCCCTGGACCACCGTCTGCCGGTCCTTGAGGCGGCCGGTCTTGAGCCACCACAGCATGCGTAGCTGCGCCATCGGGAAGCGCGGCATGTAGTCCAGGATGATGAAGCCCTGCAGCCTGATGCGTTTGAACAGCAGCTCCACGAAGTTGCGCGGACCGAGGTTGGCGCGGTCGTCCTTGCCGTATTGCGAGATCATCCCGCACAGGACGATGCGGCCGTGCAGGTTCATGAGCTCCAGCACGGCCTCCATGATCTCGCCGCCGACGTTCTCGAAGTTCACGTCCACGCCCTGCGGGCAGGCGGCCTTCAGCTGCGCGCGCCAGTCGGCATCGCGGCGGTTGATCGCCACGTCGAAGCCCAGCTCGCGCGTGAGCCACTCGCACTTCTCGCGCGTGCCGGCGATGCCCACCACGCGGCAGCCCTGGATCTTGGCGATCTGCCCGACCACGCTGCCCACCGCGCCGGCGGCGGCGGAGACCACCACCGTTTCACCACGCTTCGGCCGGCCGATGTCGAGCAGACCGAAATAGGCCGTCATGCCGGTGATGCCGAGCACGCCGAGCGTGGCCGTCAGCGGCGCCGGTAGCCAACCCGGGATGACCTGTGCGGGGATCTCGTCGTTCTCGCCGATCAGCGCATAGTCCTGCCAGTTGAGCATGCCGCCGACGATCGCGCCGACGCGGTACTTCGAAGTGTTGGACGCCACCACCCGGCCCACACCGCCGCCGCGCATCACCGCGCCCAGCGGCACCGGCGGCAGGTAGCTGTCACCCTCGCTCATCCAGATGCGGTTGGTCGGATCCAGCGACAGGTACAGGTTGCGCACCAGCGCCTGCCCGGGGCCGGGCCTGGGCACTTCCTCGACCACGCGCTCCAGCACGCGCGGGTCGTAATCCCCGCTCGGACGCTGGCGCAGCAGGAAACGGCGGTTCACCGCCGG
>DATLYR010000156.1 GCA_035574475.1 Nevskiales bacterium
ACAGCAGCCGGCCGGCCTTCATCCGCCGCCGCTGCAACTCCGATGCCGTGGGTTTCGATCTCATGCTGTCCTCCAAGTTATCACAGCATCAGACCACCTACGGTGGAATTAGTTTCAACTATTTATGCAAGGTTCAATAAGTTGGGTTCAGTCCGCGCCGGTGCTGATCAGCTCCAGCGGGCGGCTCACGGCCAGGCGGAAGCGCCCGCGCCCGGTCTTCTCGATGCGCACGCAGGCGTCGCGTTCGACCAGACGCCGCTCCAGCAGGATGAGCCGTGCCTCGAGGTTGTCGCTCAGGTCGGGCAGGCGGATGCGCGGATCCACGCGCAGCTCGCGGTTGGTGAAGCTGGCGCGGCCGCCGTTGACGTAATCCTGCAGCAGGGTCCACAGGATCGAGCCCGCCACCCCCTTGATCAGATAGTCGCCGTCGAGGAATACGCTGCTGTTCTCCGCGTAATACCGCACCGTGGCCCTGCGACCCTGCGCCGGCGCGCGCGCCGGATCGCTGTCCGGGGCAGGCTCGGGCGTCTCGGCTGCTTCCTGCAGGGCGCACATGTGGAGGCCCAGCTGCGCGGCTAGTACCACCAGCGCATCCTCGTCGTCGTAGGAAAAGCGCAGGTCCTGCGGGCTTTCCACGTACAGCACGCCGAGCAGGTGACCGCGCGCGAGGATCGGCACCGCCAGCTGACTGCGCGACTCGGGCAGCCCGGGCAGCGGAATCTCGCTCTCCAGCCGCTCGGCCAGACCGCCGCGTGCCGCCGCCTCGCGGATGGCGCGGCCATAGGAATACTCGGCGGTCATGTGGCCGATACGGATCGGTGTACGCTCGCGCGCCGCGACGCCGATCACGCCCTCACCATAACCGATTTCCGCACCCACACCCGAGTTCTCGTAGCCGCGGCTGGCGACGGTATACAGCCGCTCACGGCCCACGTCCGCCATCAGCAGCAGGGCCTGCGGGATATCGAACTCGGTCGCGAGGCAGTCGAGCGTCTGTTCCAGCAGGCTTGCCAGGTCACTGCAGGCATTGAGTTTTTCGACCGCCACACGCAGTGCCGACAGCAGGCTGAGCCGCGGCGCTGGCGCGGGCAGCGGCTGGGCGGAGAGTTGTTCGATCGTCAGCAGCCGGTAGATATCGGCGCCGAGCAGTCGAAATACTCCGCTCATGCCGGTGTGCGAGGCGATGCCGGCCAGCTTGGCCTTCATCCGCTCGAACAGCGGCCCCGCCGTTTCGGTGCGCAGATACTCCAGGCTCATGCGGTACATCTGCGCCGTCGCCGGGTGTGTCAGCAGCAGCCGCGCCTGGGGGTTGGCCAGGATGTTTTCGCGCGTCTTGTTGAAGAACTGGAACGACAGCGCGACATGCACGCTGTCCACGTACTCGACCTGCGACAGATAGGCCACGTTGGGCGTGCCGTCCGGCGCGCAGGTGGCGATCACGGCCGGCACCGCACCTTCCAGACATTCACGGATGGCGTCGAGTGTGGGACTCATCGCGTGAGCGGTGCGCCGGCACCCGGTCCCGGCGTCTGGCTGAAGGCGGCCTCGGGCGTAAAGCTGAGCGCAACCAGCGCGTCGTGATCCGCAGCCAGCAGTGCGGCGGTAAAGCCATGACCGTAACCGATCGTGGCCAGCTCTTCCGCGAGCAGGTCGCGGTAGCGCGCAACGATGGCGTGATCGCCTTCGGCCAGCGGCTCGATCGCGGCATCGCGACCCTTGAGCTGTACCGAGCGGTGCGTGCTGGGGCGGGTGAAGACCACGGCCACTCTGCCGTTCGCGCGCCAGTCGGCGAGCAGGCTCGTGGACTGGGGGCCGTCCAGGAATACCGTAACGCGGCGGCCATCGGGCGACACCCGGCAGCCGCGTGCGCGTACCAGGTTCGGGCAGTTGCCCGCGTCGCGCGAGGCGGCGATGACGGTCACGCCGCCGGTCACGAAACCGGCAAGCTCGGCGTCGAGCCGGAATTCTGTTACGGATGGCATGCGGACGACGCCGGTGATTCAGGCGTAATGGGCGTGGGCGCGCAAGACCCTGCCGTCCGCCCCGAACTCGAATACCTCGGCCACGCGGCCGCGATGGCCCTGGTAATAGACCGTCAGGCTGTCCATGCCGCACAGCACGTCGAGCACCTCGAAGCGCAGCTTCGGTAACGCGGCCAGCGCCTGCGCCCAGTAAGCACGGACCGCGGTCTTGCCGCGCAGGCAACCGGTGGGCTCGCCCGTCACCTGCACGATCATCGGCGAGCGCATCTCGAAATCCTCGGCGTAGTGCGCCAGGATGCGGTCCAGGTCGTGCGCATTCCAGGCTGCGGCCCAGTCGGCGGCGAACCGTCGCGCGGCTTCCGGGGTGAAGCGGCTCATGGATTCCGGCTCAGCCAGTCCAGGATCAAGGCGTTGACCTCGTCGGGCTTCTCGCGGTGCAGGAAGTGGCCGGCGCCCTCGACCAGTTTCCAGTCGTAAGGGCCCTGGAACAGGTCGCGCTGGAATTCCAGCAGCCCGCCGCGCATGTCCTGCGCGCCGCACAGCACACGCGTGGGCACCGGGGTACGCCGGTCCAGGCGTTTCTTCACGTTCGCCAGCGCCGGATCGAACTTGCGCGGATTGAACATCGCGCGGTAGTAGGCCAGGCTCGCCTGCAACGCGCCCGGCTCGGCCAGCATCTGCTTGATGCGGGCGACATGCGCGCGGTCGTTATAGGCCGGCGACCACAGCTTCCACAGCAATTCGATGAAGGCGTAGTTGTTGAAGCGGCAGATCGCCTCGGGCAGCACCGGCAGCTGGTACAGGAACCAGTGGAAGGCGCGGAATACATGCTTGGGCGATTTCTTCAGCGCGCGCCGGATCGCGACCGGATGCGGGATCGCCAGGATCACCGCGCGCTTGACCAGTTTCGGATAGGCGCCGAGCACGCCGTAGCCGATTGCGGCGCCCCAGTCCTGGCCGACCAGGTAGCAGGGCTTGCCGCCGTTGAGCGCGCCGATCAGCGCCTTGACGTCGGTCGCCAGGGTGGCGCGGTCGTAATAGCCGTTCTTCGGGATTTCACTCGGCGGATAGCCGCGCAGGAAGGGCGCCACCACGCGATAGCCGGCGCGCGCCAGCGCCGGGATCTGGTATTCCCAGGACCAGGCATTGTCCGGGTAGCCGTGCAGCAGCAGCACCAGTGGCCCTTCGCCCTGTTCCAGGTACGCGAATTGGATGCCGTTGGCTTGTATTTCACCCTGCTTCAAAGGACCGCCTCCAACCTGCTCTGATGTGGGTACGGGCCGCGGATGCGGCCGTATTCCTGCGCGTAGCGCATGACAAGTCAATCCCGGTAAGACGGGTCCTCGCGATCCAGCCGGCGCAGTAGCCCCGGCCAGGCCAGCGCGCCGCCCAGACCCTTGGTGACCTGCGTGGCCTGCGCCTGGATGCCGGCCAGAATCGGGGCCGGCACCCGAATCAATTCCTTGCCGCCGGACTGCGCCAGCACCTGGATGCGGCAGGACGCCTCCAGCAGGTACATGAACAGGAAGGCGTCCGCGATGCTCGGCCCGACGGTG
This sequence comes from Nevskiales bacterium, assembly GCA_035574475.1. Classification (NCBI taxonomy): domain Bacteria; kingdom Pseudomonadati; phylum Pseudomonadota; class Gammaproteobacteria; order Nevskiales; species Nevskiales bacterium. Next base: position 3,539 of record DATLYR010000156.1, read on the forward strand.
AGCAGGCCGTGGTTGCGCAGGATCAGGAAGTTCTTCGTGCCGAGGTCTGCCACCAGCCGCGGTTTCTCGTCCTCGTTCAGCGCCACGCCCTCGTAGTCGTGGTAGGCCATCGAGGACAGGCAGAACAGCGATTGCTGCGAGATCGGCAACAGGCCGTCTTTCTGCGCCGACACCGCGATGCCGTGCAGCGAATGGATGTGCAGCACGCACTGCGCGTCCTCGCGCGCCGCGTGCACCGCGCTGTGGATGGTGAAGCCGGCCGGGTTGATGTCGTAGGGCGAATCCATCACCTTGCGGCCGTCCAGATCGACTTTCACCAGGCTGCTCGCCGTGATCTCCTCGAACAGCCACCCGTAGGGATTGATGAGGAAATGGTGCTGCCCACCGGGCACACGCGCGGAGATGTGGGTGAAGACCAGGTCGTCCCAGCCGAACCGTGCCACCAGCCGGTAGGCGGCGGCCAGGTTGACGCGGGTTTCCCATTCTTCCTGCGTGACCTGCTCGCGCACGCTGGGCACGGGCGGATGCTCGAGCGGCTTGGTCATGGCGCCTTCCTCCGGTCGGTCCCGGAATTAAACCACCATCCGCGGGGCCCTGCTCAGGAACGCAGCAGCCAGGTCAGCAGCAGGTGGGTGGCCAGGTAGGTGGCCGGGAAGACCACGAACATCAGCAGGGCCAGATAGGCCAGCGGGTGCATGCGCGTGCGCACGCCCTCGCCGCCCGGGCCGAAGGCCCAGTTGATGTTGCGCCCGGGATCGGTCAGCCAGTAGCACACCGGCATCACCAGCCAGCACAGCAGCAGCATGGCCGGCAGCGCGCGCGGGTCATAGCCCAGCCGCCACACCAGCCACAGCAGCACCACGGTCAGCGGCACGTGGAACAGCGACAGCATGCGCAGCCACAGCGGCCGTTCGGTCTCGAACATGTAGTCGGTCAGGCCGGTGATGCGCTTGCCGGTCAGCAGCCGGCCGAAATAGCTCAGATTCCACAGCGCCTCGGGCAGCAGCACGCCGACGGCGAGCGTGCTGGCGATCAGGCTGCTTTCCAGCCACAGCGCCAGCGTGCTGCCGATCAGCGCGATGTCGGAAAACCACAGGAAGTTCGCGGGCCCGTACTTGCGCCAGTAGATCAGCAGCACCACCGCCGTCATCGCGGTGTAGGCCAGCTTGAGCCACAGCGGGACCAGGGTCAGCTCCGCTTGCGCCGGCGCGGCTTGTGTCTGCGGCTGGTGGCACCGCCCAGCAGCCATTGCCACCAGGGCGGAGCCTCTTCGCGCCGCGGTTCGGCGGCCTCGCTGGGCGTGGCGAGGGAATAGACCGGCACCGGCTCCGGAAAGCCCTTGAGCTGCTCCGGCTCGCGCGCGCTGACCACGACGGCATCGTCGGGCCGCAAAGCGGCCTGGGTACGATCGTCGGCGAGAATCTCACCGCCGGCCGCACGGCTGCACAGCCGCGCGGCGAGGTTTACGGGTGTGCCGACCGCCACGTATTCCAGGCGGCCGGCGCCGCGGATGGCACCCACCGTGGCCTTGCCGGTGGCCACACCGATGCCCAGGCCCAGGTTCGCACCGGCCTCGCTGAGCACGGGCGGCACGCGGCGCATGATCTCCAGCGACATCAGCGCCGCCCGGCGCGCGTGGTCCTTGAGCGGCAGCGGCGCACCGACCAGGATCAGCACGCCGTCGCCGGCATGGTCCTTGATCGTGCCACCGTACTCGCTGGCCACCTCGCCGACCACGTTGTAGTAGCGTTCGAGCAGGTTCACGACCTTGCCCGAATCGTGCTCGCGCGCATAGGCCGTGAAGCCGCGCAGGTCGCACAGCACCACGCTCAGCGGCCGGCGCTCGCGCTGCAGGACCTTGGACAGGCCCTCGCTGCGCACCACGCGCGCCACCTCGGGCGACAGGAACTGGCTCATGAAATGCCCGCGCTGGCCCTGGATCACCAGGTAATGCAGCGTGCCGGACAGGTAGATCAGCAGGCCGATGGCGATCGTCACCGGAATGTAGAGGTCGCTGACCACCAGGCCCGAGATCAGGAAGGGCGCCGCCACGAACAGCGCGCGCAGCCGGATCGCCTCGGCCTTGTCGATGCGCGAGCGCAGCAGCAGCCCGATGGCGATGGCGCCGCACAGCATGCTGGTGCCCAGGAGGGGCGCGAAGATCGCCCACTCGATGCTGCGCACCTTGAAGAAGCCGGGCGAATCGGCGGTCGCCAGCTCCGGGAAGAAGTGCACGTAGCCCATGGACATCAGCCAATAGACCAGCACCAGGATTTGCGCGGCGCGGAACAGCCCGATGGCCGCGCGCGCCAGCGCCACCTTGGCGGTCTTGCCGATGCGCAGGCCCCATTCGATGCCGGCCAGAATCGAAACGCTCTCCAGGCTGGTCGCCACCAGCGGAAACAGCGGGTTGTCGCTCTCGTCCAGGCCGAAGGCATCCATGAACAGGCGCAGGCCGATCAGCACCAGGCTCAGCGCCAGCGGCCGACCGATGGTATTGGCGCGGTCCGCCCAGAAATAAACCGCGCCGGTGCCGGCAGTCAGCAGGCCCATGACGAAGTAGGCGTTATCGAATGCGGGCATCATGGGCGGTAGCGGCATCCCTGCCGTTACGCCGGCCTGGCCGGCCGGGTGAAAGACCAGTCTGCGAGCTCGGCCAGCTTCGCCCCCCCCTGAGCATCGAACCAGGATTCCACCAGCCGGTAGGCGATCGAAACCGGTGGCGGCACGAAGAGTGCCCGCTGCCGTAAGAGAGTCTGCATCTCATCGTAATCGAACCAGCGCGCGTCCTCCAGCTCCTGTCCGTCCACGCGCACCGGCTGCAGCGCGGCCTCGGCATGGAAGCCCAGCATCAGCGCGGCGGGGAACGGCCAGGGCTGCGAGGAGTGATAACGCACGGTGTCCACGCGCACGCCGGACTCCTCGAACACCTCGCGCGCCACCGCGTCCTCCAGGCTCTCGCCCGGCTCGACGAAGCCGGCCAGCGTCGAATACACGTTCGGCGGCCAGCTGGCCTGGCGCCCGAGCAGGCAGTGCGGGCGTCCTGCGTGCTGCGCGGCCACCAGCACGATGATGGACGGATCGGTGCGCGGGAAGTGGCGCTTGGCGCAATCGGCATTCGTGCAGTCGCGCGCGTGCCCTGCCTCCTGCACCCGCGTCGGCGCGCCACAGCGGCCGCAGAAACGGTGGCGGCGATGCCAGTAGAGCAGGGCGCGCGCGTAGGCCAGCACCGCGGCCGCGTCACGGTCCATCCCGACCGAGGCGAAACGCAGGTCCTTGAACTCGCCGGCGCGCAGCGCGTCACCGAACTGCTCCGGCGCCAGCGCCGACAGCTCCAGCGCGAACCAGGCCCGATCCTGCCATTCGCCGAGGAATACGACCGGATCGGCCTGTGGCAGCAGTTCGGCTGCCTGGGCGCCGTCAAGAAAGACCGCTTGCCGCTGGTGGATCAGCGAACGCATGCGCCACACCGGCACGAAGCGCGAGGCCGGATCGCGCAGGCGCTGCTCGATCCAGGCCGCGTCGCGCCGCCGCTCGCTCAGGCGGTCGAGCGGGCCGGCGGCGAAGAGATTGTTGTGGGTGGGGGTGCGTCTCACGGCTTCTTATTCTATCTAGATATAAGAAAATCTCTAAGAATTCCTTTTGAATCTATACGGTTTGTCCTAATCTGCGCGCCGTGTTGAGACACCGTGTACCCAGACCGGACCCGAACATGAGCAGACCCGACGAGCTCGACGCATCCGAGCCAGGCACGCCCGTGCTGCATCAGATCCTGCGCGCCCTGCACAGGCTGCGCTACGGCGCGGTGGAAATCGTCGTGCACGACGGCCGCATCGTACAGATCGAGCGGCGCGAGAAACTGCGTCTCGACACCGGTCTGCCGACCCGATCATCAGGCTGACCCGACTACACCTTAACCCAATTATCCGATGAACTGACCGGACCACCGGAAGTTCCACCACCACCTAAGGAGAACTTCCGTGTCACCGCATCGTCCATTATGGCTCGGCAGTCTGATCGCAGGACTCGCCATCGCCAACCCCGCTTTCGCTGCGAACAGCGACGAAGCCCGCTTCGAAGAACTCGAGCAGAAGATCAAGGTGCTCGAGCGCAAGCTCGAGATCCAGCAGGAGGAAGCGGCCAGCAAGGCCAAGACCGCGCCGGTGATCAAAACCGGCGACAAGGGCCTGAGCTTCGAGACCGCCGACGGCAATTACCAGTTCAAGCTCAACGGCCTGTTCCAGGGCGATGGCCGCTTTTTCCTGGACAACGGCGAGCGCAAGGACCTGGAGGACACTTTCCTGCTCCGCCGCGTGCGCCCCACTCTGCAGGGCCAGCTCGGCAAGTACGTTGGCTTTCGCCTCACCCCGGAATTCGCCGGCGACAGCGCGACCGTGGTCGACGCCTATGTGGACCTGAAGTTCTCGCCGGCCGCAACCCTGCGCGTCGGCAAGCAGAAGGGCCCGGTCGGCCTGGAACGCCTGCAATCCGGCGGCGCGATCGTCTTCGCGGAACGCGCCTTCCCGACCGAGCTGGCGCCAAACCGGGACATCGGCTTCCAGCTGCAGGGCGACGTGCTCGACAACCGCCTGAACTACGCGGTCGGCATCTACAACGGCACCGCCGATGGCCGGGATTCCCCGACCAGCGATGCCGACAACGAGCATGAGCTCGGCGCGCGTGTGTTCCTGACGCCCTTCGTCAACAACCCGGGCAGCGCGCTACAGGGCCTGGGCTTCGGCCTCGGCGTCAGCCACGGCAAGAAGGAATCCGAGGTCGTGGGCGTGCAGAACAGCCTGCTGGGCCGCTACCGCAGCCCGGGCCAGGAGCAGATCTTCAACTACCGCAACGCGGCGGCGAATTTCGTCACCGCCGACGGTGATCACACGCGCATCTCGCCGCAGTTCTACTACTACCGCAACAGCTTCGGGCTGATCGGCGAGTACATCACTTCGGAACAGGCGCTCGGTAAATCCAACAACGCCGCGATCGCGGAAGAGCTCAAGCACAAGGCCTGGCAACTCACCGCTTCCTACGTGCTCACCGGCGAGGACAACGGCTTCAAGGGCGTGGCCAAGCCCCTCAACGAGTTTGACCTCGGCAAGAGCGGTTGGGGCGCCTTCGAGCTGGCCGCGCGCGTCTCGAAGCTGGAGATCGACGACAAGGCCTTCGACGGCGGTGCCGATTCCTTCGCCGAGCGGCACGTTGCCGTGAGCGAGGCCCGCAGCTATGGCCTTGGCCTGAACTGGTATCTGAACGCCAACACCAAGCTGGTGTTCGACTACTTCAACACCTCGTTCAAGGATGGCGCCGGCGTGGCAGCGGCCCCCGAAGACCGCGACGACGAGAAAGTCTTCATCACCCGCGTCCAGTACCAGTTCTGACGCGCCCACCCCAATCAACAGAGGAACCTGACCATGTTCAAGCAGAGACTGATCGAGATCTTCGGTTCGGCGGTATTGTTGCTGGGCCTGGCCTACGCTTCGGTGGCGGGCGCCAGGGATCTCACCCTGCTCAACGTGTCCTACGACCCGACCCGCGAACTGTACGAGGACTACAACGCGGCCTTCGCAAGACATTGGAAGGAAACGACCGGTGAGACCGTAACCATCAACCAGTCCCACGGCGGCTCGGGTAAGCAGGCGCGCGCCGTGATCGACGGCCTGCAGGCCGATGTCGTCACGCTGGCGCTGGCCTATGACGTCAGCGTGCTGCATGAGAAGGGCAAGCTGATCCCGGCCGACTGGCAGAAGCGCCTGCCCAACAACAGTTCGCCCTACACCTCCACGATCGTCTTCCTGGTGCGCAAAGGCAACCCGAAGAAGATCCGGGACTGGGGTGACATCGTGAAACCCGGTGTCTCGGTCATCACGCCGAACCCGAAGACCTCGGGTGGCGCGCGCTGGAACTACCTCGCGGCCTGGGCCTATGCCGAGAAGCAGGGCGAGTCGCCGCAGGCGTTCCTGAAGAAGCTGTACAAGAACGTGCCCGTACTCGACACCGGCGCGCGCGGCTCGACCACCACCTTCGTACAGCGTGGCATCGGCGACGTGTTCCTGTCCTGGGAGAACGAGGCCTTCCTGGTCTTGGAGGAGTTCGGTGCCGACAAGTTCGAGATCGTGGTGCCCTCGATCAGCATCCTGGCCGAACCGCCGGTCACGGTGGTGGACAAGGTCGTCAACAAGCGCGGTACGCGCAAGGTCGCGGAGGCCTACCTGCAGTACCTGTACTCAAAGGAAGGCCAGGAAATCATCGCCAAGCACCATTACCGTCCGCGTGATCCGGAAATCGCGGACAAATACGCCAAGACCTTCGCGCAAGTGGAACTGGTGACCATCGACCAGTTCGGCGGCTGGGACAAGGCG
>DATLYR010000157.1 GCA_035574475.1 Nevskiales bacterium
TCCGGGATCAGGCCCAGCTGCTGCAACGCCCACTTCACCGGAATGGGGTTGGGTTCCAAGAACAGGTTCTTGTGCAGCGGCTGCAGCCGGGCGTCGAGCGCCTCGGCACGCGCGCGATCGCCGGCCAGGGCGGCCGCGCACATCTCGTGCATCAGCCGCGGCGCCACGTTCGCCGTCACCGAGATATCGCCCTTGCAACCCATCAGGATCGACTCGCAGGCGGTGGCATCATCGCCGCTGTAGACATACATGCGCTCGCCGACGCGGTCCAGCAGCTCGCGGATACGCGGCAGCTCGCCCTTGGCCTCCTTCAGGCCGACGATGTTCGGTGTCCCGGCGAGGCGTTGCACGGTCTCCGGCAGCATGTCACAGCCGGTGCGGCCCGGCACGTTGTACAGGATTTGCGGGATGTCCACCGCCTCGGCCACCGCGCGATAGTGCCGGTAAAGCCCCTCCTGGGTCGGCTTGTTGTAGTACGGCGTCACCAGCAGGCAGGCCTGCGCGCCGGCAGCCTTGGCCGCGCGCGTCAGCTCGATCGCTTCGCGGGTGGCGTTGGCGCCGGTGCCGGCGATCACCGGCAGGCGGCCGGCGGCGAATTCCACCGTGCGCCGGATCACCTCGATGTGCTCGTCGAAATCCAGCGTCGCCGACTCGCCGGTGGTGCCCACCGACACGATGCCGTCGGTGCCCTCGCGCACATGGAAATCGACCAGCCGGCGCAGGCTGTCATAGTCGACACGGCCATCCCCCTGCATCGGGGTCACCAAGGCCACCAGGCTGCCGGCAAACATGCGTTTCTCCACGCGCGAAAGTCGCAAAGTATAACGCAAAGCCATGGCGCGACACAGAAAAATGCCTCACCAAACGGCCGCTGAACCCCTGCCCTGCACGCGCCGCGGATGCTACCATTGCGCTGTCCCGGCGCCGGCTCGCGGTGCCTGCTGTCCACCCCGATAACCCGAATCGATGCCCGAAAACAGCAATCTGCTCGCCCTCATCGCCCTCGGACCGGAGCGCGAGGGTCAAGTCACCGAACTGGTGCGCAGCATTCTCGAACGCGGCTGCGAAATCGTCGAATGCCGGCTGGCGCACATGGGCGCCTCCCTGGCCGCCAACCTGGTGGTCGCCGGCAACTGGAGCACGCTCGGGCGGCTGGAAACCGCGCTGCCGGCCATGGCCGAGCGGCTGTCGCTGAAACTCCAGATCCAGCGCTGCACCAACGCCGCACCACAGAACACCTTCCGTCCGTATGCGGTGGAAGTGGTGGCGCCGCAACGCACCGACCTGCTCAGCCACCTGCTGGCGTTCTTCGATGAGCAGGGTGTGCGCGTACGCGAGGTCGTGACCCAGAACTATGCCTCCGGCTACACCGGCGCGGACATGTGCAACGTGCACCTGGTGGTGCACGTCCCCGTGGACCAGCACCCCCAGGCCCTGCGCGATGCGTTCATGGACCTGTGCGACGAACTGAACGCCGACGGCCTGTTCGATCCCATCAAGTCCTGAAACGGCGAGGAGCGTCCATGGGCGTAAGCATCGGCAAGAAAATTCCGGATTTCAGCCTGCCGGCGACCGGCGGCAAGGACATCGCGCTGTCCGACTACGCCGGCCGCAAACTGGTGATCTACTTCTATCCCAAGGACAACACGCCCGGCTGTACCCAGGAAGGCCAGGACTTTCGCGACCTGTACCCGGCGTTCAAGAAGGCCGGCGCCGAAATCCTGGGCGTCTCGCGTGACAGCCTCAAGTCGCATGAAGCCTTCAAAGAGAAATACGGCTTCCCCTTCCCGCTGCTCTCCGATACTCAGGAACAGGTCTGCAAGCTGTTCGACGTGATCCGGGAGAAGAACATGTACGGACGCAAGGTCATGGGCGTGCAGCGCAGCACCTTCCTGATCGATGCCAAAGGCGTGCTGCGCCAGGAATGGCGCGGTGTCACGGTCAAGGGGCACGCGACCGAGGTGCTCGAAGCCGTCAAGGCGCTGTAAATGAGTCAACGAGTCTTCGTGCTCGACACCAACGTGTTGATGCACGACCCCAGCGCCCTGTTCCGCTTCCAGGAGCACGACATCTTCCTGCCCATGGTGGTGCTCGAGGAACTGGACGCCGCCAAGAAAGGGCTGTCGGAAGTCGCGCGCAACGTGCGCCAGGTCAGCCGCTTCCTCGACGAGCTGATGAGCAGCCGCACGCACGCCGAGATCGACGAAGGGATCCCGCTCGGCACGCTGCGCAGTCCGGAATCCGGGGTCAAGCTGCCGGCCACCGGCCGGCTGTTCTTCCAGACGCGCCCGTCCAACGTCCAGCTGCCGGACGTGCTGCCCGGCAGCAAGCCCGACAACAGCATCCTGGTCACCACGCTGGCCCTGAAATCGCAATTCCCGGACCGGCGCGTGACCCTGGTCTCCAAGGACATCAACCTGCGCATCAAAGCCGCCGTGGTCGGCATTCACGCAGAGGACTACTCCAGCGACAAGGTGCTGGACGACCTCGACCTGCTGTACCGCGGCTATGCGCCGCTGGCGACCGATTTCTGGGATGCGCATGCCAAGGGCATGGAATCCTGGCAAGACCATGGTCGCAGCTACTACCGCTTGCAGGGCATCAAGGGACATGACTGGCAGCCCAACCAGTTCCTGTATTTCGAGGGCGAGGACCCCGGGCTGGAACTGATGGTGCGCAGCATCGACGGGGACAGCGCGGTGCTCGAGGTGATCCGCGACTACCGTCAGGGCAAGGGCTCGGTCTGGGGCGTGCATGCCCGCAACCGCGAGCAGAATTTCGCGCTCAACCTGCTGCTGGACCCGGACATCGACCTGGTCACCCTGCTCGGCACCGCCGGCACCGGCAAGACCCTGCTGGCGCTGGCGGCCGGTTTGGCACAAAGCCTGGACGAGCAGCGCTACCGCGAAATCATCATGACCCGCATCACCGTGCCGGTGGGCGAGGACATCGGCTTTCTGCCCGGTACCGAGGAAGAAAAAATGACGCCCTGGATGGGTGCACTGATGGACAACCTCGAGGTACTGACCCAGACCCTGGATGGCGGCGACTGGGAGCGCGCCGCCACCAACGAGCTGCTGTCCAAACGCATCAAGATCCGCTCGCTGAATTTCATGCGCGGGCGTACCTTCCTGAATCGCTACCTCATCCTCGACGAGGCACAGAACCTCACGCCCAAGCAGATGAAGACCCTGATCACGCGCGCCGGCCCCGGCAGCAAGATCGTCTGCCTGGGCAACCTGAATCAGATCGACACCCCCTACCTCACCGAAACCACCTCCGGCCTGACCAACGTGGTGGACCGCTTCCGTGTCTGGCCGCATTCGGGCCATGTGACCCTGGCGCGCGGCGAGCGCTCGCGGCTGGCGGATTTCGCCTCCACCCGCCTGTGAGCGCGGCACCGCGAACGCACCCGGGCGCGCGCTGTCCAAACGCAGAGACTCCCCGCAGGATTCACTTCGTGACCCCCGTCTCCCGCACCCGCTCCCGCATCGCGCTGCTGCTCGCCGGCTGCCTGGTCGTGAGCACGACGGCCCGAGCCGCCATCGACCTGCCCAGCATGGGTGAGCCGGCCGACCAGGCCCTGTCACCACTGGAAGAATCCAAGCTCGGCGCGAGCGTGATGCGACAGCTGCGCCGCGGGGGTTATGTCCTGGACGATCCGCAGCTGGCCGAATATTTGATGGCGACCGGGCGACGGTTGGCCGCTCATAGCGGCGCCAATCCGTCCGGATTCGAGTTTTTCTTCATCCGCGACAATCGCATCAACGCCTTTGCCCTGCCCGGCGGCTACATCGGCATCAACGCCGGTCTATTGCTGACCACGCAGAACGAGAGCGAGCTGGCCGGCGTACTGGCGCACGAAATTGCGCACGTGACCCAGCGCCACATTGCGCGCCAGATCGAGGCCACCCAGGCGCTCAACCTCGCCACCATGGCGGCGCTGCTGGTGGCGCTGATCGCCAGCGGGGGCAGCGGCGATTTGGCGCAGGCCGCGCTGACGCTCGGCATCTCCGGTATCCAGCAGCGCCAGATCAATTTCACCCGCTCGCACGAACTGGAGGCCGACCGCGTCGGCATACGCATCCTCGCCAACGCAGGCTACGACCCCAACGGCATGGCCAGCTTCTTCCAGCGCATGGAGGAGCAGACCCGGCTGTACGGCGATGCGTTGCCGGAAATCCTGCGCACCCATCCGGTCAATATCACCCGCATCACCGAGGCCCGCAGTCGCGCCGCCGGCTATGCGCCGGTGTCCCCGGCGGACGAGCGCGAATACAGACTCATGCAGGCACGGCTGCGCGTGCTCAGCAGCGCCCAGGTCACCGACGCGCTGGTGTACTTCCAGGGGCGCACGCAGGAGGGGGGCGGCATCGAGGCCGACCGTTATGGCCTGGGGCTGGCGCTACTGCGCGCCGGCCGGCCGGAGGCCGCCCGCGAGCTCTTCGAAGCCCTGCTGAAAGAGCAGCCGGACCAGCCGCATTTCCGCCTGGAGCTGGCGCGGGCGCAACTGGCCGGCCAGTCCCCCCGGCAGGCACTCGAAACACTCGAGCAGGCCCACACGCGTTTCCCGCGCAGCCTGCCGATCGCCGCCACCTACGCCGAGGCCCTGCTGCGCTTCAATCGCCCGGCCGATGCCCGCCGCGTGATCCTGGCGGCAGACGGCGCGCTGGGTGGGAGCCTGCCCGATATGCACCGTCTGCTGGCGGTTTCAGCCCAGGACCTGGGCTGGAAGGCGGAGGCCCTGTTCCGTATGGCCGAATACCATCACCTGCAGGGCGATTACAACGCCGCCATGAACCAGCTCGAGGCGGCCTTGCGCCTGCCCGACATCAACCCGAACGACAAGGCGCGCGTCAGTGCGCAGCTGGAAACCTACCGGCGCGAAGCCCCGACCGAGGCCGCCAACCCGCGCTGAGCCGCTCAGCGCAACCCGCGCACGCTGTCCTGAATCATGTCCTTGAGCGGCGCCGGCCGGTATTCCAGTTCCGTCATCGCCTTGCGGCTCTTGCAGTAGGTATGCGCCGACAGCAGCTCGATCATGTCGCGGGTCACATACGGCTTGCGCCCCAGCAACGGGAATATCAGCTCCTGCGTACGAGCATAGCCGCGCAGCAACCCGGTGGGCAGCGGCTTCGATAAGGTGGCGCGCCCGAGGGCCTCGCCGATCAGCTTCAGCAAACCGACGTAGGTCAGGTCCACCCCGCCGAGCAGGTAATTGTGGCCGATGCGTCCCTGGCTGGCCGCCCGCACATGCGCCTGCGCTACGGCGCGTACATGGCAGAAGGACCCGCCGCCGGGCGGCGCGCCGACAATACGCCGCTGCTGGACCAGCTGCACGATGCGACCCCATGCGGTCCGGTCGCCGGTACCGAGCATGTTGGCGGGATTCAGGATCACCACCTGCAGGCCCTGGCGCAGGCCGCGGCGCACCTCGCGCTCGGCATGGGCCATCGATCGGACCAGATTGATGCGGCAGCGCGACGCACGTGATGGCGTGTCTTCGGTAATGGTGCCGCTGTGCAGCCCGTAGGCGACGATGCTCGAGGTGTGGATGAAGCGCCGCACCCGCTTATCGAGCGCTGCGCGCACCATATTGCGCGTGCCAAAGACGTTCAGCCGGGTCTGCTCTTCGGCATCGCCATGCCACAGACTGGTGTTGTAGGCCGCATGGAACACCGCGTCGGTCTGGGCTGGGATGACATCGCGCAGGTCCTTCCAGGCCCCGAGATCGGCGCCGACCCATTCAATGCCGGGCTGGTCTAGGCCTGTCACATCCGCACCCGGCCGATGCAGGGCGACGACGCGCCAGCCGGCACCCCGCAACTCGCCAAGCAGATGACGTCCCAGAAAACCCGTCGCACCGGTCACGAAGGCCACAGCCATGCCTGCCCTCCCTGCATCGGCTTACTATAAACCCGCGGCCACCGTGCCGCGTCAGACGATCTTCGGGACCACGTCCTTGAGCGGGGTCACGCTGTTCCACTGCCGGCAGCCCGGGCAGTGCCAATACAGCGTACGTGCATGGAAGCCGCAGTGGCTGCACTGGTAGCGCGGGCTGGCTTCGGTCACGCGTTTGAGGGCCGCCCGCAGTCCCTCCAGCGACGATTGCAGGGGCTCCGGCGCGCGGGGTGCCAGCTGCAGCAACTGGTCCAGCCCGATCCAGCTCGGCCGTGCCTGCAGTGCCTGTGCCAGATAGGCGAGCGCCTCCGCCCGGCGGCCCTCGCGTGCCAGCAGGCGGGCCATGGCGATGCGGGGTGCAGGCCCGTCGTAGCGTGCGGTGAGCTGGTCGAAAAACTCACGCAGTGCCTGTGACCGGCCCAGGCGTTCGTAACAGCGTGTCAGCGGCTCGATCACCTCGCCGGCAAACTCGACGTCCTGCTCGACCACGCGCCGGTATGATCGGGCAGCGGCCTCGAAATTACCCTGCTGTTCCTCGAGTTCGCCCTGCATGAGACTCGCGCGCACGCATTCGCGGTATTCTGCATAGGCCTCTTGCAGATACCGTCGCGCCTGAACGAAGTCGCGGCGTTTGCGCGCCTCATCGGCCAGTTCACACTGGTATTGGGCGATGACCGCACGCAGTGAATGGCCGCGCGCTGCCTCCAGCTGGCGTGTGACGGCAATCGCCTGCGCCCACTCATGCTGCTGCTCATAAATGCCCACCAGCCCGGCCAGCGCTTGCTCGCGGAAAGCCGGTTGCTGCGTCAGTTCCTGGAACAGGTCTTCGGCGCGGTCCAGCATGCCGGCACGCAGGTAATCGCGAGCCAGCTCATAGCGCGCCTGATTGCGATGCTGGTCGTCCAGACTGGGACGCGCCACCAGGTTCTGATGGATCCGTAACGCGCGATCGACCTCGCCCTGACGACGGAACAGGTTGCCGAGGGCGAGATGGATCTCCACCGTCTCATGATCCACTTCGAGCAGGCGTGTGAACACCTGGATGGCCTTGTCGGCATCCTCGTTCACCAGATGCCCGAGGCCGCGCAGGTAGTCGGCGTTGACCGCAGTCTCGCGACCGGAAGCGCCTGCACTGCGGCGCGCCAGATACCATCCCGTGGCTGCCGCCACCGGCAGCAGCAACAGGGTCAGCACACCGGCCTCAGGCATCTTGGATGGGCAGGTTGCGCAGGTTACGGATTTCCGTCTCGGCGGCTGCCAACTTCTTGCGCATGCGCTCCAGCTCCAGCCGCAGGGCCACCAGGCGTGGCAGGTAAATGAGCGCCCCGAGACCGAGTCCCAGCAGCAGGTTGACGATCAGGAGCGCCACCAGGGGCGGCTGGAACTGGTCGAACAGCAGGTCGATCGTGACCCTTTCGTGGTTGAGCAGGGCGAAGACCATGCCCAGCCCGAGTGCCAGCACAACGAGAGCGATACGGAACAGACGCAGCATGCGGACTCCGGTGCGTGAGCGGAAACCTCCACGGACGGCCTAGTTTGCCGCCTGGGTGCCGCCGAGAAAAGACCGGGAAGGTTGCGTCAGCCGGTGATGGCTTGCGTACTGCTGTTGACGCGCTCCCGCATCTCCTTGCCCGGCTTGAAGTGCGGTACACGCTTGGGCGGGATGTTGACCGGCTCACCGGTCTTGGGATTGCGTCCGACGCGTGGCGGCCGGTGATGCAGGGAAAAGCTGCCGAAACCGCGGATCTCGATGCGTTCATCCTGAGCCAATGACTGGCAGATGTGCTCGAGCAGCAGCTTGACCGCCAGCTCGACGTCCTTGTGCGACAGGTAGGTCTGCCGTTGCGCGAGGCGGTCGATGAGTTCGGACTTGGTCATCTCGGTACTCCCATGCCCCCGTGCAGGCCAACGGCTGTAATCGTTTGTTTCCGCTGCCTTTCCCCCACTCGGACACTAATACAAAAGCCCGGGCCGCGCAAGCGCGGTCCGGGCTTAACACGATGACTCGCTTGGGTTTTTAGCCCGGGACTACTTTTCGCCCGGCTTGATGTGCTCCTTGAGGATGTCGCCCAGGCTGGCGCGGCCGACCGGCTGGCTGCGGCTGTAGTCCTGGATCGCCTCTTCCTCGTCGCGGATCTCCTGCGCCTTGACCGACAGGCTCACGACGCGGTTCTTGCGATCGACGCCGATGAACAGTGCCTCCAGCTCCTCGCCTTCTTTGAGCACGGTACGGGCGTCTTCCACGCGCTCGCGCTTGAGGTCGGAGGCACGGATGTAACCCATCACGCCGTGCCCCAGATCCACCGAGGCGCCGCGTGCGTCCACTTCCTTGACGATACCCTTCACACGGCTGCCCTTGGGATTGGCGGCCATGAAGTTGGACAGCGGATCCTGCTCCAACTGCTTGATGCCCAGGCCGATGCGTTCGCGCTCCGGCTCGATGGTCAGCACCACGGCCTCGATCTCCTGGCCCTTCTGGTAGTTGCGGACCGCCTGTTCGCCCGGCTCGTTCCAGGACAGGTCGGACAGGTGCACGAGGCCGTCGATGTTGCCCGGCAGCCCGATGAAGATGCCGAAGTCGGTGATGGACTTGATCACACCCTTCACACGGTCGCCCTTGTGGTGGTTCTGCGCGAACTCCTCCCAGGGATTGGGCAGGCACTGTTTCATACCCAGCGAGATGCGGCGGCGCTCCTCGTCGATCTCGAGCACCATGACCTCGACTTCCTGGCCGACCTGCACCACTTTGGACGGTGCAACGTTCTTGTTGGTCCAGTCCATCTCGGACACGTGCACCAGACCCTCAACGCCTGGCTCGATCTCGACGAACGCGCCGTAGTCGGTGATGTTGGTGACCTTGCCGAACAGGCGTGTGTTCTCCGGATAACGGCGCGAGATGGCCACCCAGGGGTCGTCACCCAGCTGCTTGAGGCCCAGCGAGACGCGGGTGCGCTCGCGGTCGAACTTGAGCACCTTGACCTCGACCTCCTGGCCGACGTGCACGACCTCGGAGGGGTCCTTGACGCGCTTCCAGGACATGTCGGTGATGTGCAGCAGGCCGTCGATGCCGCCCAGGTCCACGAACGCGCCGTACTCGACCAGGTTCTTGACCACGCCGCGCAGCACCACGCCTTCCTGCAGCTTGTCCAGCAGCAGGCTGCGCTCGGCGCTGTACTCGGCTTCCAGCACCTCGCGGCGCGAGACCACGACGTTGTTGCGCTGGCGGTCGAGCTTGATGATCTTGAACTCGAGCGGCTTGCCCTCGAGGTAGGCGGTGTCGCGTACCGGGCGCACGTCCACCAGCGAGCCGGGCAGGAAGGCGCGCACGCTGCCGATGTCGACCGTAAAGCCGCCCTTGACCTTGCCGGTGATGATGCCGGTAACGATTTCCTTCTTCTCGAAGGCGCGCTCCAGTACGTCCCAGGTGCGGATACGCTCGGCCTTCTCCTTGGACAGGCGGGTCTCGCCGAAGCCGTCCTCGACGGTTTCCAACGCAACCTCGATCTCGTCGCCGACCCTGACGCCCGGTTCGCCGTTCTGGCTGGGGAATTCGGAGATGGGGATGACGCCCTCGGACTTCAGCCCGGCATCCACGATCACCACATCGGGCTTGACCTCCAGTACCCGCGCCTTGACGATGGCACCCGGCTGCATGGACTGGCCAGCCAGACTCTGCTCAAACAGTTCGGCGAAACTCTCGCTCATGGGATTTTGCATTCCAGAAAGTTGATGGCCTTGACGGCCTCTTTTCCACCGCCGGCATCCTGCTGCGCGTGGGCTGTCGAACAAAAAGCCCGGACTTCCCGTCCGGGCCACCTTGGATTCATGCGCCGAGGCCGCGCGCCCGGGCCAAGCGCAGCGCCTCGTCGAGCACCGCCTCGGGCGACAGGGCGGTGGTATCGAGCAACACTGCGTCGGCGGCGGGGATGAGCGGTGAATGCTGACGCTGCTGGTCGCGCGCGTCCCGCGCTGCTATCTCGCTGTAAATCTTGTCAATGTTAGCATCCAGGCCCAACCCCTTCAACTGCGCGACCCGACGCCGCGCCCGCTCGTCGGCGCTGGCGCTGACGAAGATCTTGAGCGGTGCATCGGGGAAAACCACTGTCCCCATGTCGCGGCCGTCAGCCACCAGCCCCGGCGGCTGACGGAAGGCCCGCTGCCGATCCAGCAGGGCTTCCCGGATTTCTGGCAAGGCTGCCCAGCGCGAGGCCGCATCGCCCGTGCCTTCGTCGCGAACCTGCTGGGTAACATCCTGATCTTCCAGGATTATTCTCTCGTCCCCGGTCGCCGTGCTGAGGAACTGTGCGCGCATGCCGCGGGCCAAGGCGGCGGCGGCACGACACTGTTCCGGCCGTGCCGGGTCCAGCCCGGCGCGCAGGGCGAGAATCGCGGTCAGGCGGTACAACGCGCCGCTGTCGAGCAGTTGCCAGCCGAGGCGTTGCGCCAGGCGGCGGCTCAGCGTGCCCTTGCCGGAGCCGCTCGGCCCGTCCACGCAGATCACGGGGGCCCGCGTCACGCCACTCGCAGCCCGAGCCCGGCCTGTGCCGCCAGCGCGGCAAAGCCGGGGAAGGAGGTGTTCACGTTGGCGCAGTCCTCGATCACGATCGGCGCGCCGGCCCGCAGTGCCGCCATGGCAAAGGACATGGCCACGCGATGGTCGCCATGCGAGTCGATGCGGCCGCCGCCCAGCGCGCCGCCCCGGATACGGATGCCGTCCGGCGTGGGCTCTGCTTCGATGCCCAAGCGACGCAGACCGGAGGCCATCACCGCGATGCGGTCGCTTTCCTTGACCCGCAGTTCCTCGGCGCCGGTCAGCACGGTCTCGCCCTCGGCACAGGCGGCCGCGACGAATATTGCGGGAAACTCATCGATCGCCAGCGGTACCAGCGCCTCGGGGATACGGATGCCGCGCAATTCCCCGCCGCGTATGCGCAGGTCGGCCACCGGCTCGCCGCCGGCCTCGCGCACGTCCAGCAGCGTGATCTCGGCACCCATCAGACGCAGGATATCGATCACGCCGGTGCGGGTCGGGTTCACACCGACGTGCTCGATCACCAGCTCGCTACCCGGCACGATGGCGGCGCCGACCATGAAGAACGCCGCCGAGGAGATGTCGCCGGGCACGGCCACGGGGCACCCCTGCAACCGACCGCCGCCACGCAGGCTGACACGGCCGCCGGCGCGTCGCAAGGTGTAACCAAACCCGGCCAGCATGCGCTCGGTATGGTCGCGGCTGGGTGCGGGCTCGGTCACGGCAGTCTCGCCCTCGGCATACAGACCGGCCAGCAACAGGCAGGACTTCACCTGGGCACTGGCCACTGGCATGACGTAGTCGATGCCGCGCAGGCGCTGGCCACCGTGGATGTACAACGGCGCGGTGCCCTGTGCGCTCGTCTCGATGCGCGCCCCCATCTGCGCCAGCGGTGCCGTCACGCGCCGCATCGGCCGACGGCGCAGCGAGTCGTCGCCGGTCAGCACCGTATCGAAGGCCTGGCCAGCGAGAATGCCAGCCATCAGCCGCATGGAGGTGCCGGAGTTCCCGAGATCGAGCGCACCGCCGGGCGGCTTGAGCCCGTGCAGGCCTGCGCCGCGGATGGCCAGGGTCGTTGCATCCTGCTGCTCGATGGCGACACCCATGGCGCGAAAGGCCAGCAGGGTGCGCAGGCAATCCTCGCCGTGGAGAAAACCGCTGACCTCGGTCGCCCCTTCCGCCAGCGCGCCCAGCATCACGGCACGGTGCGAGATGGACTTGTCGCCCGGCACGCGCAGGCGGCCGGCGAGGCGGCCGCCGGGCTCGACCGTGTAGACCGGGCTCATGCACTGGCCCGCGCGTTGGGGCCAGCAAGCTCGATCAGACGATCGCGAGCCTGCTTGGCACGCCGGAAGACGGCCAGGAGTGTCTCGCCGTCGCCGGCAGCAATCGCGGTACGCAGCTGCTGCAGGTCCTGCAGGTAGCCATCGAGGACGGCCGTCAGCGCCGCGCGGTTGGCGCAGGCGATGTCACGCCACATCTCCGGGCTGCTGGACGCGATGCGGGTGAAGTCGCGAAAGCCACCGGCCGCGTAAGCGAAAATCTCGGTGCGGTCGTCCATCGCCGCCAGATGATCGACCAGGGCATAGGCCAGCACATGCGGCAGGTGACTGGTGGCGGCCAGTACCTGGTCATGGTGCTCCGGGCTCATCTCGGTCACGCGGGCGCCGGCGGTCTCCCACATCGCCCGCACTTTCGCGACGGCTGCGGGATCGGTCTGCGCCAGCGGCGTCAGGATGACCCGGCGCTCGCGGAACAGCTCCGGAAACGAGGCCTCGACGCCTGTTTTCTCGGTGCCGGCGATCGGATGGGCGGGTACGAATCCCGGCGGCACGGCATCGAAAGCGGCGCGGGCCGCAGCCACGACACTGAGCTTGGTGCTGCCGACGTCGGTGAGGATGGCCTGCGGCGCCAGTGCCGGGCGGAGGGCTTCGAACAGGGCCTGCATCGCGCCGACCGGCGCTGCCAGCACCACGAGATCGGCCTGGCGTACCGCCTCGACCGGACTGAGGGTATGGCGGTCGATCACGCCCAGTGCCTGCGCGCGCTGCAGGTGCGCCGGGTCGCGCCCGCAGCCCACCACCTCGCCCACCACGCCGGCCTGGCGCAGGGCGCGCGCGAGCGAGCCGCCGATCAGGCCCACACCAATCACGGCCAGGCGCTCGATATGAAAACCCGCTTCGCTCATGCCCCTGTCCGCACCGGATTCGACCCGTAAAGGGCGCACATGATAAACCCATGCGCGTCACAGCGCCTGCCGCAACGCGGCGAGGAAACGCTGGTTTTCAACCGGCGTACCGACCGTGACGCGCAGGTGGTTCGGCATGGCGTAAGGCACCAGCGGGCGCACGATGACCCCCTGCCGCAGCAGCGCGTCATAGGCGGCCGTGGCCGGACGGCCGAGGTCGAATGTGAGGAAGTTGGCTTGCGACGGCAGGCAGCGCAGCCCCAGGGCCTGCAGCCCTGCCGCCAGCGCCTGTAACCCCTCACGGTTGTTGGCCACCGAACGCTGCACATGCGCGTCGTCGTCCAGTGCCGCCTCGGCGGCCGCCAGGGCCAGGCTGTTGCTGTTGAAGGGCTGGCGCGCACGGTTGAGCAGATCCGCGATCTCCGGGTGGGAGATCGAGTAACCGGCGCGCAAGGCGGCCAAGCCGTATACCTTGGAGAAGGTACGCGTGATGACCAGGTTGGGATGGCGCGCGAGCAAGGCCAGGCTGTCCGGGCGCAGGGCTGGCGTCATGTACTCGTAATAGGCCTCGTCCAGCACCACCACCACGTCGTCCGGCACGCTGCGCAGGAAACCGGCGATGGCTTCCGGCGCCAGCCAGGTTCCGGTGGGATTGTTGGGATTGGCGATGAACACCAGCCGTACGCTCGTATCCAGGCGTGCGCGGAAAGCGGCCAGGTCATGGCCCAGCGGCATGTCGTGTTCGGGGCCATGCGCCGGCGCAAGACGTGCCTCGGCACCCACGGCCTGGGTCACGATCGGGTAGACCGCGAAAGCGTATTCCGAGAACAAGGCCGACCGGCCGGGCGCCAGGAACACGCGCGCCAGCAGTTCCAGAATCTCGTTGGAACCATTGCCCAGGGTGATCTGGCCGGGGCCGACGCCCAGCTTCTCCGAGAGCGCGCGTTTGAGGCGGAAGCCGCTGCCGTCCGGGTAGAGCTGCAGTTCACCCAGCGCAGCCTCGGCGGCCGCCTTCGCCTTCGGGCTGGCGCCCAGCGGGTTCTCGTTCGAGGCCAGCTTGATGACGCCGGACAGCCCGAGCTCGCGCTGCAGTTCCTCGATGGGCTTGCCCGGCTGGTAAGGCGTCAGCCCGCGGATGCCGGGCAGCGCATGGGCGATGCAGGCCAGCGCCATGCCGCCTCAGATCACGGTACGCGGGTAGGAACCCAGCACCTTGAAGAACGGCACCTCGGCCTGGATGCGCTCGAGCACGGCCTGCACGCGGGCGTCATCCACGTGTCCTTCGATGTCCACGAAGAAGTTGTAGTCCCACTTGGCGCGGCGCGAGGGGCGCGACTCGATGCGCGTCAGGTTCACGCCGGCCTCGGCGAACGGGGTCAGCAGGTCGTGCAGCGCGCCCGGTCGGTTGTGCACCGACAGCAGCAGCGAGGTCATGTCGCTGCCGGTCGGGGGCACGCTCTGGCGGCCGATCACCAGGAAGCGCGTGGTGTTGTCCGGCTCGTCCTCGATGTTGGCGGCCAGTGTCGCCAGGCCGTACAGCTCGGCCGCCGCCTTGCCGGCGATCGCGGCGGCGTCCGGCTCGGCGGCCGCCAGCCGTGCGCCCTCGGCATTGCTGGCCACGGCCACGCGCACCACGTTCGGAAGTTTGCCATCCAGCCACTTGCGGCACTGCGCCAGCGACTGGGCATGCCCGTAAACGCGCCTGACGGCGCCCGGCGAGGACGCCTGCGACAGCAGGTGATGATGCACGGGCAGCGCCACCTCGCCGCAGACCTTCAGCGTGCTGCCGACGAACAGGTCCAGGGTGTGGCTGACTACGCCTTCGGTGGAGTTTTCCACCGGTACGACGCCGTAATCCGCGTTGCCAGCCTCGACCTCGCGGAAGATTTCGTCGATGGCGGTCAACGGACGTGCGGTCACGAAATGCCCGAAATGCTTGTAGACCGCAGCCTGGGTGTAGGTGCCCTCGGGACCGAGATAGGCCACGGTCAGCGGCGATTCCAACGACAGGCAGGCCGACATGATCTCGCGCATGAGCCGGCCGATGGTCTCGTTGGGTAGCGGCCCTTCGTTACGCTCGACCACCTTGCGCAGCACCTCGGCCTCGCGCGCCGGGCGGTAGTGGTCGCCGTTGCCGCCCAGTTTCTGCTTGATGCGGGCGATCTCCTGGGCGATGCGCGCGCGCTCGCTGATTCGCGACTGGATCTCGCGGTCCAGTTCGTCGATGCGGTCGCGGGCCGCCTTGAGTTCGCGCTCGCTCATGGCCGTCAGCCCGTCACACCTGCCGTACCGAGAGTACGCCCTTGATGTCGGCGATGCGCGTCAGCGCCTCGGCCGGCACCGCGGAATCCACGTCCACCAGGGTGTAGGCCAGCTCGCCGCGTGACTTGTTCAGCAGGTCGGCGATGTTCAGGTTGAAGCCGGCCAGCGTGGTCGAGATCTGTCCGACCATGTTGGGCACATTGGCGTTGACGATGGCCAGGCGCGTCACGCCCTCCACGCGCGGCATGACGGCCTCCGGGAAATTGACCGAGTTACGTACGTTGCCGTTCTCCAGGAAGTCGCGCACCTGCTCGGCGACCATGATGGCGCAGTTGTCCTCGGCCTCGCTGGTCGAGGCGCCGAGGTGCGGCAGCGCCACCACGCGCGGGTGGTTCTTGAGCGCGTTGGTCGGGAAATCGCAGACGTAGGCGTGCAGCTTGCCGGCTTCCAGCGCACCATGCACCGCAGCCTCGTCGATGATGCCTTCGCGCGAGAAGTTCAGCAGTACCATGCCCTTCTTCATGAGCTTGAGGCGGTCGGCGTTGATCATTCCGCGCGTGTGGTCGTTCAGCGGCACGTGCAGACTGACGAAGTCGGCGCGCGACAGTAGATCGTCCACCGACAGGGCCTGCTCCACGCCCGAGTGCAGGCGCCAGGCATTCTGTACGGTAATGCTGGGGTCGTAGCCGAGCACGCGCATACCGAGATCGAGTGCGGCGTTGGCCACCTTGACGCCGATGGCCCCCAAGCCGATCACGCCCAGGATCTTGCCCGGCAGCTCGAAGCCGACGAAGTTCTTCTTGCCGGACTCCACTTTCTTGTGCAGTTCCTCGTCGCTGCCCTCCAGCTTGCGGGCGAAATCCCAGGCAGGCATGAGGTTGCGCGCGGCGATCAGCATCCCCGCCACGACCAGCTCCTTGACCGCATTGGCATTGGCGCCCGGCGCGTTGAAGACCGGGATGCCGCGCTCGCTCATCCTGGCGACTGGAATGTTGTTGACCCCGGCGCCGGCGCGGCCGATGGCCTTGACCGTGGCCGGAATCTCCATCTTGTGCATGTCGGCCGAACGCACCAGAATCGCGTCCGGGTGCTGGATCTCGGAGGCAACCTCGTAGCGGTCGCGTGGCAGGCGCTCCAGCCCCACCACGGAGATGTTGTTCAGCGTCTGAATCTTGAACATTCGATTCATCCCTCTTGTCACCCCGGCGAAGGCCGGGGTCCAGTGTCTTTAACTTCAGTGACCTTGAGTCACTGGATTCCGGCTTCCGCCGGAATGACGGAAAATGATTAGCCGTAGCGCCTGGCAAAGTCCTGCATGAAGGCGATCAGCGCATCGATGCCGGCTTCGGGCATGGCATTGTAGATGCTGGCGCGCATGCCGCCGACCGAACGGTGCCCCTTCAGCTGGACCAGCCCGGCCTGCTTGCTCTCCTTGAGGAACGGTTCGTCGAGCCTGTCATCCTTGAGCACGAAAGGCACGTTCATCCACGAGCGCGCGTCGCGTTCGACCGGGTTGCGGTAGAAGCCGCCGGAGCCGTCGATGTAGTCGTATAGCTTCTGCGCCTTGCGCCGGTTGATCTCGGCCATGGCGGCGACGCCACCGCTGGCCTTGAGATGCTTGAACACCAGCCCGCAGATGTACCAGGCATAGCACGGCGGCGTGTTGAGCATCGAGTCGTTCTCGGCCTGCTTCGCGTAGTCCCAGACCTGCGGCGTGTGCGGCAGTGCCTGGCCGAGCAGGTCCTCGCGCACGATCACTACCGTGATGCCGGAGGGACCGATGTTTTTCTGCGCGCCGGCGTAGATCAGCCCGAACTTCGTCACGTCCACCGGCCGCGACAGGATGGTCGAGGACATGTCCGCGACCAGCGGCACACTGCCGGTCTCCGGCACCCAGTGGAACTCGACGCCGCTGATGGTCTCGTTCGGCGTGTAGTGCAGGTAGGCGGCATCCTTGGACAGCTTCCACTCGGACTGCGGCGGGATGCCCATGAACTTGCGCGACTCGCCGCTGGCCGCGATGCTCACCTGGCAGTATTTCTTCGCCTCAGCGGCGGCCTTCTTCGACCAGTCGCCGGTCACCACGTAGTCGGCCACGGCCTTGCCGCGCAGCAGGTTCATCGGCACGGCGGCGAACTGACCGGTGGCGCCGCCCTGCAGGAACAGCACCTTGTAGCTGGCGGGCACGTTCATCAGCTCGCGCAGGTCGCGCTCGGCCTCGGCAGCGATCTCGATGAATTCCTTGCCCCGGTGACTCATCTCCATCACCGACATGCCCGAGCCGCGCCAGTCGAGCATCTCGGCGGCGGCCTGGGTGAGAACCGACTCCGGCAGCGCCGCCGGCCCCGGGCTGAAGTTATAGACACGTGCCATCTGTGATTCCTTAAAAGACCAAGAAATTTAAGTCCGCCAATGAACGTAAAAATTTCTTCGAAAAAGAGAAAATCATCTTGTTCTTATTCGCATTGATTGGCGGACTTTCACTCTTCAGCTTCTCCGTTGGCCTCGGCCGCGATGCGGTCCACGCCGACCAGGCGCTCGTCCTCCTCGACGCGTTTGAGCATCACGCCCTGGGTGTTGCGGCCCATGACCGAGATCTCATTGACGCCGGTGCGCACCAGGCTGCCGCTGCTGGAGATCAGCATGATCTCGTCGCCGTTCTGCACTTGGATGGCTGCGACCAGCTTGCCGGTCTTATCGGTCAGATCCAGCGCGCGCACGCCCTGCCCGCCGCGCCCCTGTACCGGGTATTCGCCGATCTCGCAGCGCTTACCGTAGCCGCGCTCGCTGACGGTGAGGATGTGTCCGTCTCCGACGATCACCAGGTCGATGACCGAGGCATCGTCCGACAGCTGGATGCCGCGCACACCACAGGCCGTACGGCCCATGGGGCGCACATCGCGCTCCTTGAAGCGGATCACCTTGCCGGCGTCGGTGAACAACATGACGTCGCTGTCGCCATCGGTCAGTGCGACCCCCACCAGCTGGTCGTCCTGGCGCAGGTCGAGCGCAATGATGCCGCTGGCACGCGGGCGCGAGAATTCCTCCAGCGGCGTTTTCTTGACCGTGCCCAGACGCGTGGCCATGAACACATACCGGCCTTCGGAGAACTCCTTGATCGGCAGCACTGCGCTGATGCGCTCGCCCTGCTCCAGCGGCAGCAGGTTCACGATCGGCTTGCCGCGCGAACCGCGGCTGGCCTGCGGCAGCTGGTACACCTTGAGCCAGTAGACCTTGCCCAGGCTGGAGAAGCACAGCAGCGTGTCATGGGTGTGCGTGACCCACAGCTTCTCGATGAAATCCTCTTCCTTGGTGGTGGCGGCGGTCTTGCCACGCCCGCCGCGACGCTGCGCACGGTACTCGTCCAGCGGCTGCCACTTGGTATAGCCCTCGTGCGACAGCGTGACGACTACGTCCTGCGGGGTGATCAGATCCTCGAGCGCGAGGTCCTCGTGGGAGTCCAGGATCTCGGTGCGGCGGGCGTCGCCATACTGCTCCTTGAGCGCCAGCAGTTCTTCGCGGATCACCTGCATCAGGCGCGCGTCGGAACCCAGAATCTCCAGCAGGCGGCCGATCAGCGCCAGCAGTTCCTGGTACTCGGTGTGGATCTTGTCCTGCTCCAGCCCCGTCAGGCGATGCAGGCGCAGGTCCAGGATCGCCTGGGCCTGCTCCTCGGACAGATGGTAGCCGTCGGGCTTGAGCCCGTACTCCGGCGCCAGGTCCTGCGGGCGCGAGACCTCGGCGCCGGCGCGCTCCAGCATGGCGGTCACCGGGCCCGGCGCCCAGACGCGCGCCATCAGGCCTGTCTTGGCCTCGGCCGGGCCGGCGGAGGACTTGATCAGCGCGATCATCTCGTCGATGTTGGCCAGCGCCACCGACAGGCCTTCCAGCACGTGGGCGCGGGCACGGGCCTTCTTGAGGTCGAAGCGCGTGCGGCGTGTGACCACCTCGCGGCGGTGGCGGATGAAGGCCTCGAGCAGTTGTTTGAGGTTGAGCAGCTTCGGCTGGCCGTCATCCAGCGCGACCATGTTGATGCCGAACACGCTCTGCAGCGCGGTTTGCTGGTATAGGTTGTTGAGCACCACCTCGGCGTTCTCGCCGCGGCGCAGCTCGATGTATATGCGCATGCCGTCCTTGTCGGACTCGTCGCGCAGATCGGTGATGCCCTCGAGCTTCTTCTCGCGCACCAGCTCGGCCATGCGCTCGAGCAGGCGCGCCTTGTTCACCTGGTAAGGCAGCTCGGTGACGATGATGGCCTGCTTGTCCTGGCCGACGTCCTCGAAGTGCGTGCGGCCGCGCAGCACGATGCGGCCGCGCCCGGTGTGATAGGCCTCGAGAATGCCGCGGGCCCCGCTGATCAGGCCGGCAGTGGGGAAATCCGGCCCCGGAATATGCTGCATCAGGCCCGGAATGTCGATCTGCGGGTTGTCGATGAGCGCCACACAGGCGTTGACCACCTCTCCCAGGTTGTGCGTCGGGATGTTGGTGGCCATGCCCACCGCGATACCGGCGCTGCCGTTGATCAGCAGATTTGGCACCAACGCCGGCAGCACCGCCGGTTCCAGTTCGGATTCGTCATAGTTGGGGACGAAGTCGACCGTTTCTTTGTCGATGTCGGCCAGCAGCTCGTGCGCCAGCCTCGACATGCGCACCTCGGTGTAGCGCATGGCCGCCGGTGCATCGCCGTCCACCGAGCCGAAATTGCCCTGCCCGTCCACCAGCAGGTAGCGCATCGAAAACGGCTGCGCCATGCGCACCATGGTGTCGTACACCGCCGTGTCGCCGTGCGGGTGGTATTTGCCGATGACGTCGCCGACGATGCGCGCGGATTTCTTGTACGGTTTGTTCCAGTCGTTGCCCAGCTCGCGCATGGCGTACAGCACGCGCCGGTGCACGGGCTTCAGGCCGTCGCGCACGTCCGGCAGGGCGCGTCCCACGATCACGCTCATGGCGTAATCCAGATAGGACTGCCGCATCTCGTCTTCGAGATTGATCTGCAGGATTTCCTTGGCGACGTCGTCAGCCATTATTCGGCCCGTGGGCTTGGGGGCGATACCCCGCAAAACCCCCTGTTTTTGTAAGGTTTTGGAACACTGGACGGGGCGCAAAAATGCGCCCCGTTAAAGTGCAAAATCATACCACAGGGACACGGCTCGCCGTAGTCCCTGCACGCCTCGGAATCGGGGCTCAAACCGCCAGCTGGGGGATCAGTTTTTCGAGCAGTCGGCGCACACCGGCCATGCCCTGCTCGATGCAGTCGGCGATCTCGGCGTGGATGTCGCCGGAGCCCAACCCGGCCGCCCAGTTCACCACCACCGCGCAGCAGGCATAGTCCAGCCCGAGCTCGCGCGCCAGTCCGGCCTCGGGCATACCGGTCATGCCGACGATGTCGCAACCGTCGCGGGCCATGCGCCGGATCTCGGCGATGCTCTCCAGCCGCGGCCCCTGGGTGGCGCCATAAACGCCCTGCTCCACTGCGTCGAGCCCGAGCGCGCGCGCTGCGGCGATGAAACGCTCGCGCAATGCCGGACTATACGGATGGGTAAAATCCACGTGCTGCACATGCTCGGTGCTGCCATCCGCGAAGCTGTGCTCGCGACCCCAGGTGTAGTCGATGACCTGGTCGGGGAACACCAGCCGCGCTGGCCGCATATCGGGCGTGATACCGCCCACCGCGGCCACCGCCATCACGCGTTTCACGCCGATGCGGTGCAGTGCCCAGAGATTCGCGCGGTAATTGACCTTGTGCGGCGGGATGCGATGGTCCTCGCCGTGCCGGGCCAGGAAGGCCAGCCGGTGGCCGTGCAGCTCGCCGACGCTGACCGGCCCGGACGGCTCGCCGTACGGCGTCCGTATCGTGCGGCGCTCGGTGATCTGCAGACCCGGCAGCCGATCCAGGCCGGTGCCGCCGATCACGGCGAAGTGCAGCGTCACGGCTACAGGCCCTTGACGGCGTAAATGCCCGGCGCGAAGCGCAGGAAGTTGCGGTAGTCCATGCCGCCGCCGAACACATAGCGGTCCGGCACCGTCAGGCCGATGAAATCGGCCCGCGCCTCGGGATGGCGGCGCGCATGCCGCTTTTCGGCCAGCACGGCGGTATAGAGCGCAGCCACGCCCTGCGCACGCACCGCCTTCTGGATCGCGGCCAGCGTATGGCCCTCGTCGAGGATGTCGTCGATGATCAGAACCGTGCGCCCCTCCAGGCGGGTCGAGGGACTGACCTTCCAGACGATCGAGCTGCCACGCGTCTCGCCTTGGTAGCGTGTCGCGTGCAGGTAGTCCAGCTCATAAGGCCACTCGAGGCGACGCAGGATTTCCACCGTCGGCACCATGCCGCCGATCATCACGCACAGCACCAGCGGGTTGCTGCCGTTCAGCCGCGCCCCGATCTCCGACGCCAGCCGGTCGTAAGCGACAGACACCTCGGCGGCTGTAAACAGTCGGTCGGCCTCGCCCAGCACGGCCAGCGCATGGGCTGCGGGCGTTTCGGCGGTCTGCTCGTTCTTGGGCATAAGCTTCTTCAAGTCAATACGGTCAGACGGTCGCGGGCGTGGCGCCAGGCCTGCAGGGACTGGATTTCCGCCAGTTCGCGCCCGGGCTCGGCACGCAGGCGTTCCAGGCGCGCGGTCGCGGCGGCATCCGGTGCCGCGTCGAGCGCGTCCAGCAGCTCAAGCACGGCTGCGCGGTTGTTGCACACCGGCAGCATATCGCAGCCGGCGTCCAGCGCCAGCCCTGCGCGCTCGGGATAACCGCCCATCGCCGCGGCACCGCCCATGCTGAGATCGTCACAGAACACCGCACCCGTAAAGCCCAGCCGCCCGCGCAGCTCGTCCCGGATCCAGAACGACGACAGGCTGGCCGGCCGTGCGTCCACCTGCGAGAAGCGGATATGCGCCATCATGACCGAGGGCAGGCCCTGGCGGATCAACTCGCGGAACGGGACCATGTCCTCGCTGCGGATCTGCTCGAGCGGCCTGTCGTCCACCGGCAGCTGCTCGTGCGAATCCTCCACCACGCGCCCATGCCCGGGGAAATGCTTGCCGGTCGCGGCCATGCCGGCATCACGCAAGCCGTGCATGAAAGCCGAGCCCAGATCGGTCACTACGGCAGGGTCGGCATGAAAGGCGCGGTCGCCGATCACGGCGCTGACGCCAGCGGCCAGATCCAGTACCGGCGCAAAGCACAGGTCCACGCCGACCGCGCGCAGCTCCAGCCCGATCATCCAACCGCAGACATGGGCCATATTCCTGGCCCGTTCGGCATCGCGTTCGTACAAGCGTCCGAAGACGCGCGCCGGCGGCAGCACGGTGAAGCCCTGGTGGCGGAAGCGCTGCACGCGCCCGCCCTCGTAATCCACGGCCACCAGCAGCTGCGGCTCACGCAGCGCACGGATGGCCTGCACCAGCCCCCGCAGTTGTCCGGCATTCTCGAAGTTGCGCGTGAACAGGATCACGCCACCGACCTGCGGGTGGCGGAGGACCTCGCAGTCCTCGGGCGTGAGCGTCTTGCCCGCCACGTCCACCATCAGCGGGCCCAGGAAGCTGTGCGTCATGCGGTGCTCGGGGGATTACTCGATGATGTTGACCGGCGTACCCGGCCGCACGCGCTCGAACAGGTCCAGCACGTTGAGGTTGTGCATACGCACGCAGCCGTGCGAGCCCGGGATGCCCATTCTAACGTCGTCGGGCGAGCCGTGGATGTAGATGTAGCGCCGCATCGTGTCCACGTTGCCCAGGCGGTTGAAACCGGGCTCACAGCCGGACAGCCACAGGATGCGCGTGAGGATCCAGTCACGGTTGGGGTGTTTCTCGCGCAAGGCGGGCGTATAGACCTCGCCCGTCGGGCGCCGGCCGACGAAGACCGTATTGATCGGCATGTCGCGCCCGATCATGGCGCGGATGATGTGCCGGCCGCGCGGTGTGCAGCCGCTACCCAGCTGCTCGCCGGGGCCGTTGTAGGCGGTGGAGACGGGGTACTCGCGCTCGATCGCATCGCCGTCGTAGAGCCGGAGCGTCTGCGTGCCGAGATTGATGTCGATGCGCTTCATCCGGCCTCGAACAGGGCCATGGATTCCACATGGCTGGTGTGCGGAAACATATCCATGATACCGGCGGCGCGCAAACGGTAGCCGTGCCCGCGCACCAGCAGGCCGGCGTCGCGCGCCAGCGTGCCCGGATGGCAGGACACGTACAGGATGCGCCGCGGCCGGCGCGCGGCCACCGCGGGCAGCGCCTCGCGCGCGCCCGTGCGCGGCGGGTCCACCAGCACCGCATCGTAGTCCGCCGCCAGCCAGCTGGCATCGGCTGGCGGTGCCGTGAGGTCGGCCA
>DATLYR010000158.1 GCA_035574475.1 Nevskiales bacterium
GCCCCGGAATCAGCTTCTCAAGCAACTCCTCGGGCAACTCAATCGCCGGCCCTGCCGCCGGCAGCGTCTTCTTCTTGCGTGGCATACATGCTCCTTGGTGTCGTCATGTTATGCCCCACACACAAAATTCCTGATACCCTCAGGTCCTTGACTGCCGGATGCCGGCTGGCTGACCGAAGCTCTTCATGACAGCTATACTTTTCGCAGTTTCAGGCTACCCGTGAAAGCATGCCGATCTACGAATACCTCTGCCGCGCCTGCGGCCGCGAAACCGAGCGGCTGCAGAAGCTGAGCGACAACCCCCTCACCGATTGCCCCGACTGCGGCCAGCCGTCGCTGGTGCGCAAGATCTCGGCGCCGTCCTTCCGCCTCAAGGGCGGGGGCTGGTACGAGACCGACTTCAAGAGCGACAAGGAAAAGAAGCGCAATCTCGCCGGCGATGCGGCCAAGCCGTCCGAAACCAAGCCCGACGGCGCTGCCGCCAAATCCGAGGCCAAGCCGGCGCCCGCTGCGGCGCAGCCAGCGACAGCGGGCAAGACGGAATCGGCATGAGCCGCCACAAGCACTACATCCGCCGCTGGCTGTTTGCCGGGCTCATGGTGCTGGTGCCGCTCGGCATCACCCTGTTCGTCGTGGATTTCCTGGTCGGGCTGGTGGACAAGAGCCTGCTGCTGGTCCCACCCGCGCTGCGCCCGGAGGCGCTGCTGGGTTTCTCGGTGCCCGGCATCGGTATCGTGCTGATCCTGCTGCTGGTGCTGGCGGTCGGTTTCCTGGCCGACAACTTCATCGGCGCGCGCGTGGTGCGCTGGGCCGAGTCCATGCTGGGGCGGGTGCCGCTGGTGCGTTCGGTCTATTCCGGCTCCAAGCAGCTGGCCGACATGGTGCTGGGCGAGGGCGGCACCTCGTTCCGCCAGGTCATCCTGGTCGAGTATCCGCGCAAGGGCCTGTGGACCATCGCCTTCATCACCGGCGGGCCGCTGTGGGAGGCGCGCGAGAAAACCGGCCGCGAGCTGGCGACCGTGTTCGTGCCGACCACGCCCAACCCCACCTCCGGTTTCATCATCCTGGTGCCGCGCGAGGACATCCTCACCCTCGACATGTCGGTCGAGGAGGCCATGCGCATGATCATTTCGCTGGGCGTGGCGACGCCCGACGCCACCCCCGTGCCGGCCGGCCAGCGCACCGCCGCCAAGAGCAAGGCCTGACGGGCGCTTGCTCGGCATCGGCCGCAACCTGCTAAAATCGCGGCCTTTTCCGGTCCGGACTCCCCATGCGCAGCCATTCCTGCGGTGACCTCACCGAAGCCCTCGTCGGCCAGTGCGTGACGCTGGCCGGCTGGGTCAACCGCCGCCGTGACCACGGCGGCGTGATCTTCATCGACCTGCGCGACCGCAGCGGGCTGGTGCAGCTGGTGTTCGATCCGGACCGGCCCGAGGTGTTCGCGCTGGCCGAGCGCCTGCGCAACGAATACGTGGTGCGCGTGGCCGGCAGCGTGCGGCTGCGGCCCGAGGGCACGCGCAATCCCCGGCTGCCCACCGGCATGGTGGAGGTGCTGGGCACGGAACTGGAAATCCTGAACCGCGCCGAGCCGCCGCCGTTCCAGCTCGACGACGACAGCGTCAGCGAGGAAACGCGCCTGCGCTACCGTTACATCGACCTGCGCCGCCCGCAGATGCAGCGCCAGCTGCTGCTGCGCGCGCGCATCGTCCGCAGCCTGCGTACCTACCTCGACGAGGCAGGCTTCGTCGAAACGGAAACGCCGATCCTGACCCGGGCCACGCCCGAGGGTGCGCGCGACTACCTGGTGCCCAGCCGCACGCATCCGGGGCATTTCTTCGCGCTGCCGCAGTCGCCGCAACTGTTCAAGCAGCTGCTGATGATGGCGGGGCTGGAGCGCTACTACCAGATCGCGCGCTGCTTCCGCGACGAGGACTTGCGCGCCGACCGCCAGCCCGAGTTCACCCAGCTCGACATCGAGACCTCGTTCCTGGACGAGCAGCAAATCATGGCGCTGGTGGAGGACATGATCCGCCGCCTGTTTGCCGAGGTGCTGGCGGTGGCGCTGCCCGACCCGTTCCCGCGCATGACCTATGCCGAGGCTATGGCGCGCTATGGTTCGGACAAGCCCGACCTGCGCATCCCCCTGGAGCTGGTCGAGGTCGGTGACCTGGTCCGGGATTCCGAGTTCAAGGTCTTCGCCGGCCCCGCCGCCGACCCGCAGGGCCGGGTGGCGGTGTTGCGCGTGCCGGGCGGCGGCGATCTCAGCCGCTCGGTCATCGACGACTACACCGACTTCGTCAAGCAGTTCGGCGCCAAGGGTTTGGCCTACGTCAAAGTCGTGTCCGTGGCGCAGGGCCGTGACGGCCTGCAGTCGCCGATCCTGAAGTTCCTCAGCGACGCGGCAGTCACGGGCATCCTCGCGCGCAGCGGCGCGGCCGACGGCGACCTCTTGTTCTTCGGCGCCGACAAGGCACGCATCGTCAACGAGGCGCTGGGCGCGCTGCGCCTGCGCGTGGGCCGTGATCGCGGCCTGGTGGATACCGGCTGGAAGCCGCTGTGGGTGGTGGACTTCCCGATGTTCGAGTGGGACGACAAAGAACGCCGCTGGCAGGCCCTGCACCACCCCTTCACCGCGCCACGCGTGGACTCGGTCGAGGCGCTGGTGGCCAACCCCGGCGAGGCGGTGTCGCGCGCCTATGACATGGTGCTCAACGGCACCGAGCTGGGCGGCGGCTCGGTGCGTATCCACCGCAACGAGCTGCAGCAGGCGGTGTTCGACATCCTTGGCATCACGCGCGAGGAGGCGCAGCAGAAGTTCGGTTTCCTGCTGGAGGCACTTCGGTACGGCACGCCGCCGCACGGCGGCCTGGCCTTCGGCATAGACCGGCTTGTGATGCTGATGACTGGCGCGAACTCGATCCGCGAGGTCATCGCCTTCCCCAAGACGCAAAGCGCGCACTGCCCGCTGACCGACGCGCCGGGAACCGTCACGCCGGCCCAGCTGCGTGAGCTTGGCCTGCGGCTCAAGCCCGAGCCAGGCCGGGCCTGAGGGTGGTGATCGTGGGGGAGGGTGCGCGACGCGCAGCCGTCCTGCGCAGAGCGCATGACGTGGTATGCTCGGTGCTGATTTACCGGCTTTCCGTTCAGCTTCCGAGTGTTCCATGAGCATCCGCCGTTTTGCGATTGACCGCATCCGTGCCGCGGCCGGCCTGGCCGCCGCCGTCTTGCTGGCGGCCTGTGGCAGCAGCGGCGTCGGCGAGGGCAATACGCTGGCCAGCCTGCGCATCGTCGATGCCAGCGGTAATCAGCCCGCTGGCGTACTGGAAATTCCAAGGTGCGTGCCGACTCAGCTGCGTGTGTTCGGGACCTTCGACGATGGCGGTGTGGAGGACATCAGTCAACGTGTGGGGCTGAGCTGGTCCTCCTCCAACGCGGCCGGCATTCCGATCAGCAACGGCGGGGCCGGCAGCGACTTCGCCAAGGGCGTGGTCACGCCGTCCGGCGCCGTGGGTGGCACGGCCATCATCCGCGCGGAATTCGGTTCATTGAGCGCTACCCAGGAGGTCCGCATCCAAGCCGCACGGCTGGAGATCACGAGCGCGCAGTCGCAGACCGCGATCGGCGACCTGCGCCTGCCGTTGTTCCTGACCGGCATCTTCGGCGCGCCCGGCGCGCAGACCCGCGTGGACATCTCCGACCGGGTCGAGTGGCAGAGCAGCGACACCAGCATCGCCACGGTCGAGGCGCAGAGCCTGGATTCGCGCACGCTGCGCTTCTTCATCGTGCCCAAGAAGACCGCGACCAGCGGTACGGTCGACACGGTCACCATTACCGCCGATACCGGTATCGCCGCCTGCGGCGCCGACGGCCGGCCCAGCTTCGCGTTCAAGGTGCATAACAAGGCGCTGACGGCCCTCACGGTGTCGCCGGCCGGCCCGCTGACGCTGCCGCCGCAGGTCAGCCTGCCGCTGACGGTGCAGGCCCGCTACGGGGATTTCCTGCAGGACGTCACCGGTCTGGTACGGTACAGCGCCGTGGACCCCGCCAACCCGAGCCAGGCGTCACTGCGGGCACGCTTTACGGGCAACCGCGTGCTGGCACTATCGCAGGGCAGCGCCACCCTGAAGACCGTGCTGGACCAGTTCGGCGCCGAGGGCGACGGCACCAATGACGTCGCCGGCAATGACGTGACCCTGAATGTCAACACTGCAACGCTTCGTACCGACTTGAGTCCGCCTGTGGCTTTGCAGATCAGCCCACAGAATCCCAGCATGATTTCAGGCACGACGTTGGCATTTAATGCCACGGGACAGTTTACCGATGGCAATAGCTATGACCTGAGCCAAGACGTGTTCTGGTCGTCCTCCGATACCGATGTCGCCGTGTTCGGCAGCCTGCTGCGCAATCTCATCACCGCCCTCGAGAGCAGCTCGACCCCGGTCGTGGTGACGGCTCTGCGCGGCGGTTTCTGCGACACCGACACCGCTACCACCCTGCCGGCCTGTCCCACGACCAACCTGACCACCAACGCCAGCCTGGCCAGCCTGGCCATCACCGACGGCGAAGGCAACGCCTGTTCGCCCTGCACCGTGCCGCTGGGCGGCGCAGCGCAGCTGCAGGCGATCGGCAGCTTGAGCGGCGGCGGTACCCAGGACCTGACCAGCGCCGTGATCTGGGAATCCGATGCCAGCGCCACGGCCATCGTCAGCAATGCCAGCGGCCTGACCGGCCGCGCCCTCGGGCTGGCGGCCGGCAATGCGACGGTGCGCGCGCGCTTCGGCAGCGTGACCTCACCCGACGCCACGCTCAGCGTCATCCAGGATGCGGACGGCGACGGCGTCGCGGACGCGCAGGACCTGTGCCCGAACACGCCGCCGGGGGCCTCGGTCAACGACGACGGCTGCGAGGATACGGACGGCGACGGCGTGATCGACGCCAGCGACAACTGCCCCAATGTCGCCAACGCCGACCAGGCCAATACCGACGGTGCCGCCGACGGCGGCGACGCCTGCGACGCGGACGACGACAACGACGGCGACGCCGACAGCGCGGACAACTGCCCGCTGGTGGCCAACGCCGACCAGCTGAACACCGACGGCGATGCCCAGGGCGACGCCTGCGACACGGACGACGACAACGACGGCGTCGCCGACGGCTCGGACCAGTGCCCGGTGCAGGCGGCCGGCTCGAATCCCTCCAACTCGCGCCCCGGTTGCCCCTGCAACAACCCGAACCCGCTGCCCATCGGCCCCGCCTGCCTCGAGTGAGCGGGGCCGGTGCCGGGCGTATAATGCCGGTGTAGGCAAGACACTTCGTTTCGGGCCATGGCCGCCACCGCACTCGCCATCCAGCACTTCGCCGACCTCGACGACGACAGCTGCGAGGCGCGCATCCTTGCCGCCAAGCAGGCGCTGGGCAAGCGCGTGGTCATCCTCGGCCACCACTACCAGCGCGACGAGGTGTTCCGGCACGCCGACTACACCGGCGATTCGCTCAAGCTGTCGCAGCATGCCGCCCAATCCGACGCCGAGTACATCGTGTTCTGCGGCGTGCACTTCATGGCCGAGGTGGCCGATATCCTCTCGCGCCCGGAGCAGGTCTCGATCCTGCCCGACCTGGCCGCCGGCTGCTCCATGGCCGACATGGCCAACCTGGCCAAGGTCAACCGCTGCTGGAAGGAACTGGCCGAGGTGCTGGACCCGGACGAAACCGTCACGCCGGTCACCTACATCAACTCGGCCGCCGACCTGAAAGCCTTCTGCGGCCGGCACGGCGGCATCGTCTGCACCTCGAGCAACGCAAGACCCATCCTGGAGTGGGCCTTCTCGCGCCGCGAGAAAGTGCTGTTCTTCCCCGACCAGCACCTGGGCCGCAACACCGGCTACCGCATGGGCATCCCGCTGGACGAAATGCTGCTGTGGGATTTCGAGAAGCCGCGCGGCGGGCTGACGGAGGAACAGATCCGCAAGGCCAAGATCATCCTGTGGAAGGGGCACTGCTCGGTGCACCAGATGTTCCAGCCGGCGCATATCGACAACTTCCGCAAGCAGCACCCCGACGGCAAGGTGATCTCGCACCCCGAGAACGCCTTCGAGGTCTGCGAGAAGTCGGACTATGTCGGCTCGACCGAGTACATCCTCAACACCGTGCGCGCGTCGAAACCGGGCACGCACTGGCTGGTGGGCACCGAGCTGAACCTGGTCAATCGCCTGCATCACGAGATGCGACCCAAAGGGGTGATGGTCCAGTTCATGTCGCCGGTGGTGTGCATGTGCTCGACCATGTTCCGCACCGACCCGCAGCACCTCGCCTGGGTGCTGGAGAATCTGGTCGCGGGGCAGGTCGTGAACCCGATCAAGGTGCCCGAGCCCGACGCCAGCGAGGCGCGCAAGGCGCTGGAGCTGATGCTCGAGGTCTCGGCCAGAATGGCCACCCCGGCCAAGCCCCCGCTTCCGGTCGACTGACCAGCCCTTCCCCCCGGATCGAGTCCGGGGCAAGGCAGAAGGCGCTACAACGGGCGGGGGCCTGGCCTGCCCGGCCTCCCAACATCTGGGGCTGCAGCCCCCGCTGCGCTACAATGCGCGCCTCGAAACCGCACCCGGGAGCCCGTCCAG
The DNA here is from genome assembly GCA_035574475.1 of Nevskiales bacterium. Classification (NCBI taxonomy): domain Bacteria; kingdom Pseudomonadati; phylum Pseudomonadota; class Gammaproteobacteria; order Nevskiales; species Nevskiales bacterium. The sequence goes on from DATLYR010000158.1 coordinate 6,615, forward strand.
ATGTTCAGCGAGTCCCTGCGTATCGCCGGCTATGACGACGAACTGGCGGCCGCCATCGCGGCCGAGCGCCGGCGGCAAGAGGCACACATCGAGCTGATCGCCTCCGAGAACTACGCCAGCCCGCGTGTACTGGAGGCCCAGGGCTCGGTGCTGACCAACAAGTACGCCGAGGGCTACCCGGGCAAGCGTTACTATGGCGGTTGCGAGCACGTGGACGTGGCCGAGCAGCTGGCCATCGACCGCGTCAAGCAGCTGTTCGATTGCGATTACGCCAACGTGCAGCCGCATTCCGGCGCCCAGGCCAACGCCGCGGTGTTCATGGCGCTGGTCAATCCCGGCGACACCGTGATGGGCATGAACCTGGCTCAGGGCGGGCACCTGACCCACGGCCACCCGGCCAATTTCTCCGGCAAGCACTACAAGGTCGTGCCCTACGGCCTGGACCCCGCCACCGGCGTGATCAACTACGACGAGATGGAACGTATCGCGCTGGAAACCAGACCGAAGCTGCTGATCGGCGGCTTTTCGGCCTATTCGCGGGTCAAGGACTGGGCACGCATGCGCGCCATCGCCGACCAGGTCGGCGCGATGTTCTGGGTGGACATGGCGCATGTCGCCGGCCTGATCGCGGCGGGCGAGTACCCCAGCCCGCTGCCGCACGCGCACGTCGTCACCAGCACCACGCACAAGACCCTGCGCGGCCCGCGCGGCGGCATCATCCTGGCCAAGGGCCAGGGCGAGGACTTCTACAAGAAGCTCAACTCCGCCGTATTCCCGGGCATCCAGGGCGGGCCGCTGATGCATGTCATCGCCGCCAAGGCGGTGGCCTTCAAGGAAGCGCTGCAGCCGGACTTCCGCGACTACCAGAAGCAGGTCGTCAAGAACGCCCGGGCCATGGCGGAAGTCATGCTCCAGCGCGGCTACAAGATCGTGTCCGGCGGCACCGACAACCACCTGTTCCTGGTGGACCTGATCGGCCGCAACACCACCGGCAAGGACGCCGAGGCCGCGCTCGGCCGCGCGCACCTGACGGTCAACAAGAATTCCGTGCCGGGCGACCCGCGCTCGGCCTTCGTCACCTCGGGTCTGCGCATCGGCTCGCCGGCCTCGACCACGCGCGGCTTCAGGGAGGCCGAGATGCGCCAGGTCGCGGGCTGGATCTGCGACGTGCTGGATGCGCTGGAGGCCGGCCAGGCGGACGGCGTGATCGAGCGCGTGCGCCGCGAGGCCGAGGCGCTGTGCGCGCGCTTCCCGGTGTATGGTTGAGGCTATGCGCATTCCCGTCATGCCGGCGAAAGCCGGCATCCAGTGCCTGGTAAGTCGCTGGATTCCGGCCTGCGCCGGAACGACGGGTATTGTCCCCCGTTTGCTCCACTGAGCCATGCGCTGCCCCTTCTGCGATGCAGCCGATACGCGAGTGATCGACTCGCGGCTGTCCGCGGAGGGCCACCAGGTACGCCGCCGGCGCGAGTGTACCGACTGCGGCGAACGCTTCACCACCTTCGAGACCGCCGAGCTGGTGATGCCGCGCATCATCAAGG
>DATLYR010000159.1 GCA_035574475.1 Nevskiales bacterium
ATCCGAGTCGTGTGACGCACCTGCGCCAGCATCCCGTGCGCTACCGTTTTGGTTATCGGCTGTTCTACCTGCTGCTGGACCTCGACCGCCTCGCCGAGAGCGCATCGCGGCTGCGGCTGTTCTCCTACAACCGCTGGAACCTGTTCAGCTTCCATGACCGCGACCATGGCCCCCACGACGGCAGGCCGTTGCGGCCGTGGCTGGAAGAGCTGCTGCGCGCACAGGGCATCGAGCTGGCGGGTGGCCGCGTGCGCCTGTTGTGCCTGCCGCGTGTTCTGGGTTATGTATTCAACCCGATCAGCATTTACTACTGCGAGCACCGCGACGGGACGCTGCGCGCCATCCTGTGCGAGGTGCACAATACCTTCGGCGAGCGGCATTGCTATCTGCTCAGCCGTAACGGCGCAGCGATGGATTACGACATGCCGCAGCGCAAGGCCAAGCTGTTCCATGTTTCGCCGCTGATCGGCATGAGCGGCGAGTACCGCTTCCGCCTCAGCGCGCCGGAGGAAAGCTTTCGCATCCTCATCCGCCTGTATCCGCCGGCGGCGGAGGCCGCGGCCGGCGGCCCGCACTGGCTTCTGGCCGCAGCGCTGCAGGGCGAGCGCCGGCCGCTGACCGATGCGCAGCTGCTGCGACAATTCCTGCGCATGCCGCTCATGACGCTCAAGGTGACCGCCGCGATCCACTGGCAGGCACTGAAGATCTGGCTGCGCGGAGCGCCCTTCTTCCGCAAGCCCCAGCCGCCGCTACAAGAGGTGTCCTGATGTCCCAGAACGAAGCTGCTCAGCCCTTCACCGGTCGCGAGTCCTGGGCGCTGCGCTTCCTGCGGCGTGTACTGGGGCGCTGGCGGCACGGCAGCCTGAGCGTCATTCTGCCCGACGGCCAGCGCCTGGAGTTCGCCGGCAGCGAGCCCGGGCCGCACGCCGAATTCGAAATCCGGCGTTATGCCATGCTGCGCAAGTGCATCCTGCGCGGCGACATCGGTTTCGCCGAGGCCTATATGGAGGGCGACTGGGACAGTCCCAACCTGGCGCTGCTGCTGGAGGCCTTCGTGCGCAACGAGTCGGCCTGGGGCGAGGTGGGCGAGGGCGGCTGGCTGCTGCGCCTGGTCATGCGCGGGCTGCATCGCCTGCGCCGCAACTCGCGCCGCGGCAGCCGGCGCAACATCCGCTATCACTACGATCTCGGCAACGACTTCTACGGCCTGTGGCTGGACGAAACCTGGGCCTATTCCAGCGCCGTGTTCGAGCGACCCGATCAGGATCTGGCCGAGGCCCAGCGCAACAAGTTCCGGCTGATGCTGGAGCGGCTGGACCTGAAACCGGGGCACCACCTGCTCGAGATCGGCTCCGGCTGGGGCGGTTTCGCGCTGTATGCGGCCCAGCAGACCGGCTGCCGTGTGACCAGCATCACCCTGTCGCAGCAGCAGCTCGAGGCCGCACGCGAGCGCGCCCGGCAGGCCGGCTTGGCCGACCGGGTCGCGTTCCGGCTGCAGGATTACCGCGACGTGCGCGAGGTCTACGACCGGGTGGTGTCGATCGAGATGTACGAGGCAGTGGGGGAGCAGTACTGGCCGGCGTATTTCGCCACCTTGGCGCGCACGCTCAGGCCGGGTGGCATCGCCGCGATCCAGGGCATCACCATCGACGATGACATTTTCGAGTATTACCGGCAGAACGTGGACTTCATCCAGACCTATATCTTCCCCGGCGGCATGCTGGCCTCGGCCAGGGTCTTCCTCGCCCATGCCCGAGCGGCAGGTTTGTCGGTCAAGGATACCCGCTTCTTCGGGCAGCATTACGCACGCACCTTGAATGAATGGCACCGCCGTGTCTGGCGCGAGCGCGAGACGATTCAGGCGATGTTCGACGAGCGCTTTCTGCGCATGTGGCGCTACTATCTCGGCTACTGCGAGGCCGGTTTCAAGGTCGGGCGTATCGATTTGATGCAGGTAAGCCTGCACAAGCCGGCCTGATTGGAAACCACCCGCCTGTCCATCTACCGGCTGCTGGCCTACGGCGGGCTCGGCCTGCCGCTGGCGGCGCTGGGGCTGCCGCTGGTGGTGTACCTGCCGCCCTTCTACGCCGGCCTGGGGCTGGGCACGGCGACGGTTGGCGCGATGTTGTTCATCGCACGCCTGAGCGATGTCTTCAGCGATTTGCTGATCGGCTGGGCCAGTGACTACAGCCACACGCGCCTCGGCCGGCGCCGTCCCTGGATCCTGGTGGGCGTGCCGGTGCTGCTCGTGGGCACGGGCTTCCTGTTCCATGCGCAGGCGGGCGTCGGTGCCAGCTATCTGCTGCTGTGGAGCGTGGTGGCCTATCTGGGCTGGACGCTGATCTACCTGCCCTACAGCAGCTGGGGCGCGGAGCTGGTGACCGACTACGATGAGCGCACGCGTGTCACACTGTGCCGCGAAGGCTTCCTGGTGGCCGGTACACTGGTGGCGATCCTGCTGTCGGGCTGGGTGCAGGCGCGCGGGGGCGATGCGGGCGATGCGCTGTCGGCCGTGTACGGTTTCCTGCTGGTCAGCCTGCCGCTGGCGCTGTTTCTGCTGTGGCGCGGCGTGCCCGAGCCGGCCGGCCTGCAGGTGGCGCCGCTCGACTGGCGTGCGGGCCTGCGACTGCTGCGCGACAACCGGCCGTTCCGGCGGCTGCTGATCGCTTATCTGCTCAACGGCATGGCCAATGGCCTGCCCGCCACCCTGTTTCTGTTCTTCGTGGCCGAGGTGCTGCAGGCCGAGCGTCTGAGCGGGCTGTTCCTGGTGGTTTACTTCCTGTCGGCGGTGCTGGCCTTGCCGCTGTGGCTGCGGCTCAGCCGCGGACGCGCCAAGCACCGGGTCTGGTGCGTTTCCATGCTGTGGGCCTGCGGTATTTTCGTATGGGCGCCGCTGCTGGGGCCGGGCGATCTCTGGGCCTATGCCGCCATCTGCGTGCTGTCGGGCGTCTGTCTTGGGGTCGATACGGCGGTGCCGGCCTCGATGCAGGCCGATGTCGTGGACGAGGACACCGCGGCCGGCGGCGGCTATCGCGCCGGACTGTACTTCGGGCTGTGGGGCATGGCCACC
>DATLYR010000160.1 GCA_035574475.1 Nevskiales bacterium
ATAGCCCATCAGGCTCAACGTCGGGCTCAGCGCCAGGGTCGCGGAGATCTGGTTGTGCGGCAACAGGATTTCCTTGATCTCGGCGCCGGGCACGAAGGCGCGCGCGGCGTCGGCTCGTCCCATCGCCAGCTGCAGGCCGGACAGAAACAGGCTTTCGCCCCAGGCCACCACGTGTTCGCCGACGCGCACGTTCAGGAACATGCGATCGCCGAACAGGCCCCAGTCGCCGTAGGCATAGGCCTCGAGCAGGCGTGCGCGCTGGCCGCTGTAGCGTTCGGCTGAGCTGGAAAAACGGTCGAAGCGCGTCGCGGCATCGCTGCGGTTGAGGGTCTCGGGCGAATCGTTGGCGTTGCGGTCGAGATAGGCCTCGTCGCGAAAGATGTCGCCGCTGACCACGAGGCCGTAGTTGTCGCGGCGGAACTGCAGCTCGGTGAACAGGCTGACGCGGTTGTTCACCATGTCGCCCTTCTCGAAGTTGCGGTTACCGTCGTCGCCGTTGATGGTGCGCGGCAGGCCGGAGTTGATGAAGCCGGCGATCTGGCCTGGCGGGAACAGCACGGGTTCCAGCGGAATCACGGCGCCGTCGATCAGTGCCGGGTCCGGATCCTCCATGCGCCAGGCGGCCGAGTAGCCGAGCGTGGCCTTGTAGCTGCCCTCGATGTCCCAGAATTCGAAGCTGCCGGCCTGGACCGGCCCATGAACGCCCAGCGTGACCATCCCAGCGGCCAGCAGGCCCAGCCTGCAAACGACCGCCATTCTCCCCGACACTCGCATGCCCCTGCCTCCCCCGGCCTTGTTTGGGAACTTTGTCCCATAACTTACGGATGCCCGGATGAAGGGGCCTCATCCAAACCGATTAGGAAAGCGGCAGCGCGCGCCTGCAGGGATAGCCGCAGCCCCCGAATTCAGGCACCGTATGCCGATCCGGAGGCGAAAATGACAAAAACCTATCTCAGCCCGGTCGACGCCGCGTTCCTGCGCATGGAATCCAAGCGCACACCCATGCATGTGGGCGCGCTGATGACCTTCCGCCTGCCCGCCAAGGCGCCGCCTGACTTCCTGCGCCGCCTGCTCGACAAGATGCGCGAGCAGCCTTTCATGCCGCCGCCCTTCGACTGCCGGCTGGCGCGCGGGCGCCTGGCGCGCGTGGCGCCGGCCTGGGAAAAAACCGAGGTGGAGATGGACTACCACCTGCGCCATTCGGCCCTGCCCTATCCCGGCGGCGAGCGCGAACTGGGCATCCTGGTGGCGCGTCTGCATTCGCACCCGCTCGATATGTCGCGGCCGCTGTGGGAATGCCACCTGATCGAAGGGCTCGAGAACAGGCGCTTTGCGCTGTACTTCAAGGCCCATCACTGCGCCATCGACGGCGTGGGCGCGATGCGCATGGTGCAGAAGTGGCTGTCCAGGGATCCGAACGAAGACAGGCCGATGGGACCCTGGATTCTGGCCGCGAAGCCCGCCGACGGTACCGACGAGGAAACACCGTCGTCGCTGCTGCAGCGCATGAAGAAGCCGGCGCGCACTGCCGCCGAACAGGCCAAGGCCCTGAAGGAACTGGTCAGCGGCCTGCGCAAGATGGCGCAGGGCGAGGACAGCGGCGCGCGCATGGCGCTGCATACGCCGCGCAGCCTGTTCAACGTGCGCGTTTCCCAGCAGCGGCGCCTGGGCACGCAGATACTCGAGCTGCCGCGCATCAAGGCGCTGGCGGTCGCCACCGGTACGACCGTGAACGACGTGTGTCTGGCCATCGTCGGCGGCACCGTGCGGCGCTACCTGATCGAGCAGGATGCGCTGCCGGAGAAATCGCTGCTGGCCTCGGTGCCGATGGGCCTGACGCGGCCCGACGGCAAGCCGGGCAATGCCGTGGCCGGCTTCGTCGTGCCGCTGGGCACCGACCTGAAGAGCCCGCGCGAACGCCTGGACCTCATCCACCGCGTGACCACGCGCAGCAAGAACGAATTGCAGGAGATGACGCCGACCGCGCTGATGCAGTTCGCGCTTTTGGGCCTGTCGCCGCTGATCCTCGGCCAGATGACGGGTACGCTGGCCAAGCTGCCGCCGTTCTTCAACTTCGTGGTGTCGAACGTGGTGCTGTCGCGCGAGCCGCTGTACCTGATGGGCGCGGAGCTGGAGGCGATGTATCCCGTGTCCTTCCTGTTCGACGGCTATGCGCTGAACATCACGCTGGTCGGCTACAACGATCGCATCGCCGTCGGCTTCCTCGGCGACCGCGATGCCATCCCCAGCCTGCAGCGCATGGCGGTGTACAGCCGGGATGCGCTGGCCGAACTGGAGAAGGCCTGCGGCATCAGCGCGAAAAAGACCGAGAAGAGAAAAACCAGGAAAGCCCCCGGCTAGCTACAGTAAGGAAACTCTGATTAATTGCTTTCGTCATTCCGGCGAAAGCCGGAATCCAGCGACTTTCAAGGCTCTGGACCCCGGCTTTCGCCGGGGTGACGGAATAGAACAAAGGTTCCCTAAACTTGTCCGGCGGGAATGCGGGCGATCAGCCCGTCCATCTCCTCGGTGAGCTTGATCTGGCAGGACAGCCGGCTCAGGGGCCCCGGTTCGACCGCGCCCTCCAGCATGCCCTGCTCCATCTCGTCGGCCGGCGGCAGCTGCGAGAACCAGGGCTCGTCCACGTACACATGGCAGGTGGCGCAGGAACAGCAGCCGCCGCATTCGCCGATGATCCCGGGAACGAAATTCGTGGTGGCCGCCTCCATCACCGACTGGCCGACGCTGCCCTCGACTTCCTGGCTGGCGCCGTCCGGCTGGATGAAGATGACTTTGGGCATGGCCGCGAGTATCAGGCGGCCAGGGTTTTCAGCGCAACCGACTCGTCGGCCAGCTGCGCGGGGTCCAGCCGCGTGCGCGCCGCCACCAGCTTCTTCGCGAACATGAAGTCCTGCGGCCGGCTGACGGTGTCGGCGGCGATCAGCTGCCCCTCGCGCAGGTAGAAGGCGGCGAAGGACCGCTGCGTGGCCGGGTCGCCGCGCAACACCAGCTGGTCGTAGCCGGCCGAGAGCCCCGCCATCTGCAGCTTGATGTCGTACTGGTCCGACCAGAACCAGGGCACGGTCCGGTAGGGCGCATCCTTGCCCAGCATGGCCTGCGCGGCGGCGCGGCCCTGCTCCATTGCGTTCTGCACCGACTCCAAGCGGATACGACGGCCGAGGAAGGCATTGGGATGGTTGGTACAGTCACCGGCGGCGACGATGTCGGGATCGGAGCTGCGCGTGTACTCATCCACCACGATGCCGTTGTCCACCGCCAGGCCCGCGGCCTGCGCCAGCTCGACGTTCGGGATCAGGCCGATGCCGACCACGACGAAGTCGGCGGCCACGCGCTCGCCGCCATCGAGCACGACGTGGGTGACCTCGGGTTCGCCTTCCAGCGCCGTCACCTGCACACCGGTGCGCAGGTCCACGCCGGCCTCGCGGTGGATACGCTCGAAGAAGGCCGAGATCTCCGGCACCGTGACCCGCGCCAGCACGCGCGGCAGGCCTTCCAGTACCGTGACCTTGAGCCCGAGCTTGACCGCCACCGCGGCGGTTTCCAGGCCGATGAAGCCGCCGCCGATCACCACCATGCGCCTGCCCGGCGCGATCCGCGCGCGGATGGCGTCCACGTCGGCGATGGTGCGCAGCAGGTGTACGTTCGGGCGATTGGCGCCCGGCAGGTTCAGCGGGCGCGCGCGGCCGCCGATGGCCAGGGCGAGCTTGTCGTAGGCCAGCGTCGTGCCGTTCGACAGCGCCACCGTCTTCGCGGCGCGGTCGATGCGCTCGACGCGGGTATTGCCGATGAACTCGACCCGGATCTTGTCCAGGCTGGCCTGCGGCAGGACGTAGAGGCTCTCCAGCTTCGCGCTGCCGGCGAAATAGGCCTTGGACAGCGGCGGG
>DATLYR010000161.1 GCA_035574475.1 Nevskiales bacterium
CACCACGCGCGGCTTTCGCGAGCCCGAGGTGCGCGCGCTCACCCACTGGATCTGCGACGTGCTCGATCGCATCGACGATGAGGCGGTGAGCGCGCGGGTGCGCGCCCAGGTGCAGGCCCTCTGCGACCGCTTCCCGGTGTACGGTAAAGCCCGCTAAATGTCGAATGATCATTCCGCGGCTCTTCGCGGCAAGCCCGCCAAATATCACGGCTACGCACACGATGAAACCTTATGATCAAATAAGATATTGATATAAAAGCATTATTTATTTTGGCACGGCATTTGTTATGTGACTCACCAAGGCGCAATCCCGCGTCCTGCGCCACACGAGGTGATCACGATGCATGCACACACCCAATCCCATCGCTTCGCCCATGCCGTGCTGGGCGCCAGTCTGCTTTCCCTGCTGGCGTCGGCGTCTGCCGTTGCCGGTACCTGCCCGCCGGACAAGATCGGCAAGAATGCTCTGGCCGGTGCCCCGACGATGCCAAGCGGCGTTACCGACCGCGAACTGGCCTCGATCGATCTGACCAAGGAGAAAGTCAAGCTGAACCAGCGCCGCCTGCGCTTGCGCCACATGACGATTCAGCCCGGCGGTGTCGTGCCGCTGCATAGCCACGCCGACCGGCCGGCGCTGATCATGGTGGATTCCGGTGAGCTCTACGAATACAGCAGCCAGTGCCGCGAGCCGCTCCTGCACAAGGCCGGGGACATCTCGCGCGAGGCGCAGGGCACGCTGCACTGGTGGAAGAATACCGGCACCGCGCCGGTGGAGCTGACCATCGCTGACATCGTCAACGACGGCAAGCCCGATCCGCGCAAGGACGGCATGTGAGCCCTGCGCCAGGGGGTCCGCCCGGGCATCGGAGCGCCGCGCCGATGCCTTTGCTGCCTGCAGCGCGACTGCGCTGCGGAGGTGATCCGTCCCATGCCTGCATCGATGTTTGCGCTCGCTGCCGTCCTGACCGTGGCCATGATGCTGGCGGCCGTCATGGGCTTTGCCATTCAGCGCGGCGCAACCTGCACCGTAGCCGCCGTCGATGAAATCCTCAAGCAGCATCGCGCCTACCGTCTGCTCGCCATGGTCGAGGCCTCCATCTGGGTATTGGGCGGAGTGCTCATCGGCAAGGCGCTGGGTCTCGTCAACCTGATGCCGGCGGGCTACCGGCCGAGCTCGCTGACCGTGCTCGGCGCCGTGCTGCTCGGTCTGGGCGCCGCGGTGAATCGCGCCTGCGTGTTCGGCGCAATCGCCCGCTTCGGGTCCGGCCAATGGGCGTATGCGGCAACGCCGCTCGGATTTTATCTCGGCTGCCTGGCCTTTCCGCTGTTGTTTCCCGGGCTGGCTCCGACCCCACTGTCTAGCGAAGCACCGGCCTTGCGGGCACCGCTCGGATGGGCCGTCCTCGCCGCGCTCTGGATGGGCTGGCGCGTGCTCCGGCCGCTGGCGACGGCCGTCAGGCAGCGCACCGCACCGGCAGCGGCCTGCCTCGGGTTGCGGCAATGGCTCAGCGCTACGCGCTGGACGCCCCATGCAGCCACCGTCGTGATCGGCATCACCTTCCTGCTGCTGCTGTGGCTGGTCGGCGCCTGGGCGTACACGGAGGTGCTCGCCGAACTGGCACAGGGCATGGCGATGGATCTGGGTGCACGCACGCTGCTATTTCTGGCCCTGCTGGCCGGGGCCGCCTACGGCGGCTGGACGGCGGGCCGCTTCCGCCACACCCGCGTCACCGCGGGCCTGAGTCTGCGCTGTCTGGCCGGCGGCCTGCTGATGGGGCTCGGCAGTCTGCTGATTCCGGGCGGCAACGACGGCCTGATCCTGCTCGGCATGCCGCTGCTCTGGTCCTACGCCTGGATCGCGTTCCTGACTATGTGCCTCACCATTGCGCTCTATCTGCAGGGCTTCGCGCTCCTCTCCCGACCTGCTGCGTAGCGGGCTGCTGACCCAAAGAGAGCCCCGCCGACGGCACCCCGTGAGGTGGCGCCGCCCCCGGGGCCAAACTTCCCCGCGGTCGTTACCGCGGGGATACGGAGGACTCAGGTGAAATGGTTGCGTAGCTCGCCGGCGATCTCGAAGATGTCGCCGACCACGCCGTAGCGGGCGATGTTGAAGATCGAGGCCTCGGGGTCCTTGTTGACGGCGATGATGTTGGGCACGTGCTTCATGCCGGCCATGTGCTGCACCGAACCGGAAATACCCAGCGCGATGTAGATCTTGCAGTTGCTGACCGTCTTGCCCGACTGCCCGACCTGACGGTACTTCGGCAGCCAGCCGTTATCGGCGATCGGGCGCGAGCAGCCCAGCGTGAAGCCCATCCGCTCGGCCAGTTCCTCGAACTCGGCGACGTGCTCCTCCTCACCGATGCCGCGGCCGATCGAGAGCATGTACTCGGCCTGGGTGATGTCCACTCCGTCGCCGGCCTCGGGCTCGCGATACCCCAGGTGCTGGCTGCGCGGCGACGCGGCCGGGGCGTCGAAGACGCTGACAGCGGGGCTGGCGCTACCTTCGGCGGCCTTGAAGGCGTTGCCGCGCAGGGTTAGCAGCACCGTTGCCTTGCCGGGGAAATCGAGTTCGACATGCACCTTCTCGCGATAGCCGGCGCGGGTCGCGACCAGGGTGTCGCCCTCGTAGCGCAGGCCGAAGACATCAGTGGTAAAACCATAGCCGCCTCTGACGGCGAGCGCCGGCGCGTAGCCCCAGGCGTCGATGCTGTGCGGCAGCAGCACCAGCGCCGGGCGGCGGCTGCCGATCAGCGCCAGCACTGCCTCGGTGTAGACGTCGCTCTGGAACTCGGCGACCGGCACGGCGACCTTGATCAGCTCGTCGACCCCGCCGACGCCGAGCCGCGCAAGGTAGGCATCCGGGTCTTGGGCAAGCACGGCCACGGCGACCGTGCCGCCCCTGGCCGTCTTCAGCTCAGCCGCCGCCGCGATGCACTCCAGCGTCACCGGGTTCAACTCGCCGCGACGATGCTCCGCAATAACCAGTATCCCGCTCATCCGTTCACCCCTCTCAGCTCATTGATGATCTCGGCCAGGCGCCTGGCCTGCTCCGCCGGCGTGCCCTCGATCAGCTCGGCCTGCCCCTTGGCCGGCACGTACATGCGCCGCACCCGGCAGGCCGAGCCGGCCTCGCCGACCTGCGCATCAGACAGGCCCAGCTCGCGGTGCGACAGCACCTCGATCGGCTTGGCGCTGGCCTGTTTGATGCCACGCAGCGAGGCGTAGCGCGGCTCGTTGATACCGAGCTGGATGGTCAGCACCGCCGGCATCTGCACCGCCAGCTCCTCCTGCAGCCCGCCTTCGAGTTCGCGGCATACTTTGGCGCTGGCTGCACCCGGCGTGTAGTCGAGCGCGGAGACCACCGCCACGTGCGGCCAGCCGAGCAGCGCGGCGACACCGACCCCGGTCTGGGCGTAGGCGTGATCGGCGGCCTGCGCGCCGGTCAACACCAGATCGGCGCCCTCGCGCTCGGCGAGCCGGGCGAGCAGCCGCGCGATTACCGTCGGATCGGAGCCCGCCAGCGCCGCGTCCCAGACGCGGATGCCGCGCTCGCCGCCCTTGGCCAGGCACTTGCGCAGGCCCTCCTCGGCCTGCGTCGGACCCACCGTGACCGGCACCACCTCGACCGCCGCACCGTGCCGCTCCTGCAGTTGCAGCGCGACTTCCCAGGAGTAGTCGTCCCATTCGTTGAGTTCGTGGTTCAGGTAATCGGGATCGACGTCCCGGCCGTCCTCCCGCAGTTCGAAGTCCTCGTCGAGGACCGCCACTTGCTTCACAGGCACTAGGATCTTCATGTCGTTCACACTCCTGGATGGGTTGTTGCGGCCGCCTGGCGCGGGCCGGCCGCCTCGCTCATCGCACCGGCCGCCAGGGTCTGAACGGCGGCGAACCTGACCTGGGGATCGGGGTCCTCGACCAGGCACCAGCGATCATCCACGCGAAGCTGCGGGTGCCGGGCGAGCAGCATGCGATTCAGGGGATAGGGATCTTCCAGCAGCAGGCGCAGTGCCGTGTGCGGCGCCCGGCGGTTGAGAATCACCGCGCGGCGCACGTCGCGCTCCGGGTGGCGCGCGATCCGTTCCAGCACCGCAGCGGGCGTGACGGAGTTCTGCCCGAGACTGGAGAGCACGTCGCGGTCGCTATCTCGTACCAGCTCGGCCAGCGTCGCCGCGGCGATATCCGGCCGCAGCGCCACGCCGGCGCGCACCCAGGGGTGGGCATCACACCCGAGTCGCGCCAGCAGATCGGCCGGACAGCGCGGATTGCGCGCCACCGCGCGGCGCACCTCCGCCACCGCATCGCCGGCCAGCCGCCGCAGCACGGCCGTGGAAACCCTGGGGTTGAAGGCCAGCCAGCGGCGTACCCAGACGTCGGGATCGCTGGCGAGCCGCTCCAGGCGCGCGGCGCCGAGCCAGGCGCGCCGTGCCTCGCTGCGCCGCACCTCGCGCGCCGGATCGACGGCGCGCGCCTCCAGCTCGTCCTCCGGCAGGGCCTGGCTGCGCACCGCGGCGGCGCGCACCTGGGCGTCGGGATCGTCGAGCAATTCGACCAGATATTCCGCCGGCGCGGCCGGATTCTCTGCCAGCTTGCGCCGCACCACGGCGTCCGGGCTGCGCAAGGCGGCGCGCTGCAGTTCCACCGGGCAACGCGGATGGGCCGCCACCGCAGCGCGCAAATAGGCATCGCCGCGCAGCCACAGGTCGCGCAGCAGCAGGGCATCGGCGTTGGGGTTGCGGGCGATGTCTTTGAGCTCGGTGAGCGCGGCGCAAGCGGCGAGCTCGCGCAAGGTGGCCAGGCCGGTGGCGGGGTTGGCGCACAGCGCCCGGCGGATCGCCGGCCGCCAGTCCCACGGCAGCGCCGCGAGCAGGCCGGCAGGCGCGTGGCGATGGGCGGCGACGGCCTCCAGCACCGCGCTCGGCGGCGCAGCCGCCACCAGGCGGCGCAGCGTATCCGCCGTGGTTGCCGGATGGCTGGCGACTCGCAGCAGCACCTGCACATCATCGGCCGCGGCACCCACCAGGGCATCCAACAGCGAGTACGGGGTGTACGGCGCCGCCGCCCACAGCCGCCGCTGCCGGGGCGTGGCCAAGAGGATGACTTCGAGCGCACGGCGCGCCTCGGCCGCGACGTAGGGATGCAGCGCACCCGCCACATAGCTGTCCGATGCGGCCAGGGCGCGCTCGAGGAGCCGCTGCAGCGCGCTCATCGCCTCACTCCTGCTCGGCCAGCGCCGGCCCGGCCGCTGCCGCGACGGCTTCCTCGCCGAAGTCCATGCACTCGGCCACCAGCTCGATCAGCTCGCGGATCTTGAGCTTGCCCTCGTGGCCGGTGGTCTTGACCGCGTCCTCGAGCATATTCATGCACTTGGGGCAGTTGACCACCACCGTCTCGACCTCGCCCAGCGCCGCTGCCTCGCGGATGCGGTTCTCCGAGGGCTTCTCCCGGCCGAGCGGATCGGGTGTCCAGATGCGCCCGCCGCCGGCGCCGCAGCAGAAGGAGTTGTCGCGACTGCGCCCCAGCTCGATCAGTTCGCCGCCGAGCCGGCCGATCGCCTGCCGCGGCGCCTCGAAGCCCTTGTTGTAGCGGCCGAGGTGGCAGGGATCGTGATAGGTGACGCGCGCGGCGAGCGGCTTCTTCAGCTTGATCTTGCCCTCGGCCAGCAGCCGCTCGAGCAGGGTGCTGGCATGCTCGACCTCGAAGCGGCCGCCGAACTCAGGGTACTCGTTCTTGAGCGTATTGAAGGAGTGCGGATCGGTGGTGACGATGCGCTTGAAGCGGCACTGGCTCAGGGTTTCGAGGTTGGTCTCGACCAGGTACTGGTACAAACCCTCCTCCCCGACCCGGCGCACGTCATTGCCGGCGTTGACCTCGGCCTCGTAAAGGATGCCGAAGTCGACACCGGCGGCGTGCAGGATGCGGGCGAAGGCCTGCGACACCTTCTGATAGCGCGGATCGAACGAGGCGAAGTCGCCGACGAACCACAGCACGTCGACCGCCTCGCTGCGGGCGTCCTTGATCTCGAAGCCGAGCTTCTTGGTCCAGGCCGGGCGCTTGCGCTTGTTCTCGCCGAAGGAGTTGCCTTTCTTCTGGATGTTCTGCAGCGCCGTGCGCACCATCGGGTCCATCGCGCCCTGCTCGATCAGCGCCCGGCGCATCTCGACGATGACCGGCACGTGCTCGATACCGACCGGGCAGATCTCCACGCAGGCGGCGCAGGTGCGGCACGACCACAGCGTCTCGGCGCGCACCTGGTTGACGCCATCACCGCTTGCGGCGAGCGCCTCGGGCCCCGGCAGGGCGCGCCCGGAGAGGAGCGCCTCGGACAGCTCGCGCAGGCTCAGGATCAGGTCGCGCGGCGACAGCGGATAACCGCTGGCGTTGGCCGGGCAGGCTTCGTGGCAGCGCCCGCACTTGGTGCAGGCGTCGAAGTGCACCAGCTGTTTCCAGGTGAAATCGGTGATCCGGGTCGCGCCGATGCGCTCCTGCGCCAGATCCGCCTTGGGCAGGCGCTGCACCGGCAGGGGGTCGCGCAGGGCGAGCGCGGCCATGGCGGTGAAGATGTGCTTGGCCTTGGTGAACGGGATCAGCCCGATCAGCGCCAGCGCCAGCAGGCCGTGCAGCCACCACAGCCCGAGGCGCAGCGCCGCCGCGCCCTCGGCATCCAGCCCCAGGCCCTTGAAAATCTGCGCGAGCAGCGCGCCGAGCGGCGACCACCAGCGGTAATCCCACACCGCCGCATCGGCCTGCAGCCACACCAGCCGCGCCGCCTCGAGCACGAAGCCGCTGACTCCGATCAGCAGCAGCGCCCAGAGAAAGGCCCAGTCTTCGCGGCGGTAGGCGCTGCGGTCGTAGTCGGGATCGTCCGGCGCGCGATCGGGACGCGCATAGTCGAGTTTCGGCAGCGCCAGCCAGCGGCGCCGATACATCATGTAGACAAGGCCCGCGAGCAGCGCGATGCCGGCCACATCCAGCACCAGCGAGAACCACAGGTAGAAGGCGCCATGCCAGAAGGTGATGCCGGTCAGCGGCTTCAGGATGTCGTATTCGAGGGTGATGGTCGCGGTGCCGAGGAACAGCAGCGCGAAACCGAAAAAGATCTGCGCATGGGCGCGGCCCGCGGCGCGGTCCCGGCGCCTGAGCGTGCGGTGGCTGAGCACGGTTTTGGCCATGACCACCAGGCGCGTCCCAAGCCCGGCCAGATCCAGCGCTCGCCCGCGGGCGTATTTGCGGTACTGGACATAACAGCCATAGCCGAAGGTCGCCAGGGCGGCGATGGCAGCCAGGTAGAAGGCCGCCAGCATCCAGGCGGGGAAGTCCTGAAACAGGACGCGCGTGATCTGCTCGGGGCTGTGCGCTGGGTCGATCATGGCCGCTCCTCTGGTCGGGCCGGACGGCCGCCGCCGTCCCCCGGGAAGCCCCCGGGGCGGCGCGGGTTGGCGACTTACTGCTGGTACTCGATCTCGAAGGAACCGCCCGGCATGTGCGGCGCGCCCCAGACCGCCACCTCGCGGCGATACGGCTTCGGATACTGCGCATCCGGCTCCTCGATCTCGCGCGCCAGCCGGTGACCGTCGAAGGTGGCGTCGGCTATCAGCTTGGGCGCCCAGGCATCGCCGATCAGATACACGCCCTTGACGCCGTGACGGCCCCACTCGTCCTTGCGCGCCTTGAGGCCGTTGTACAGCTCGACCTTGGAGTGCCGGCCGGTGACCAGCACCAGGGAGTCGAAGTCGTACCAGCGGTGGCTCTGGTTCTCCTTGCGCGGCAGCTTGCCCGGACCGCGGTACTGGCGCTGGTAGCCATCGCCCCAGATGTTGTAGAGCTCGATGCGGCCCTCTTCGACGCGCGAGGCCCAAACGTCACCGATCACGTGGATGCCCAATTCGTGCAGCATGCGGTGCATGTTCGGGTATTCGAGCGTGAAGTGCATGTAACGGCCGAGCTCGACGCCGGAGGCGATGGTCACCTCGTGGCCGGCCTCGCGCAGCTTCTGTGCCAGACTCGGCGCCATGAAGTACTGGTCGCAGTTGAGGATCATCACCCGCTTACCGATCGGCTTGTTGCCGGCGAAGATCTGCTCCGGGGTGAGGATGTAGGGCAGCGCGGCATCGATGCCCGGCACCGGATCGTGGGTCAGCGCATTGGTGCCGTCGCCGTTCCAGGCCGCGCCGGTGGCGACTACGATCTTGTCGGCGCCGTAGGCCAGCGCCTCGTCGACGGTCATGGGCTTGACGCCCAGGACAAGCTGGGAATCCCGGTTTTTCTTCACCAGCTTGTTGAGCTGCACCTCGCGGTAGTCGCGGTGGTAGCCCCATTCGCCCAACCCGGGCAGGGTGGCGATGTCGTTGATGCAGCCGCCGATCTTGTCGGCCTGGTCGACCAGGTGCACGGTGTAGCCGCGCTCGAGCAGCACGCGGGCGCACTCCGAGCCGGCGGGGCCGGCGCCGATGACCAGGATCGCGTCATCGGAGCCCTTCTTCGGGAAGCGCTCCGGGTGCCAGCCGCGGCGGTACTCCTCACCGGCGGTGGCGTTCTGGGTGCAGATCATCGGCGGTCCGCCGATCTCCCAGCGCGAGATGCAGACGTTGCAGCCGATGCAGGTGCGGATGTCCTCGATCCGCCCCTCTTCGACCTTCTTCGGCAGGAACGGATCGGCGATCGACGGGCGCGCGGCGCCGATCACGTCGAGCTGGCCGGCGCGGATCACCTCGGCCATCTTCTCCGGATCGGTGAAGCGCCCGACTCCCAGCACGACCTTCTTCGATACCTGCTTGATGAAGCGCTGCCAGGGAAGCTGGTGGCCCTGCCGGTAGAAGCGGGACGGCCCTGCATCCTCGCCCCACTCGGCGATGTCGCCGACGTTGACGTCCCACAGATCGACGAAAGCGTCGGCCAGCTCGACGAAGGCCAGGCCGTCGCGCTCGACCTCGACGCCGGCCTCCCCGTAGAGGGTATCCACCGCGAAGCGGGTGGCGATCGCACAATCGTCGCCGACCGCCCGCTTGACCTTCTCCAGGGTCTCGACCCAGAACCGGGCGCGGTTCTGCAGCGAGCCACCGTACTTGTCCTTGCGCTTGTTGTAGTAGGGGGAGAGAAACTGCAGGGGCAGATACGAGTGGGCGCCGTAGACATAGACGATATCGAAGCCGGCGTCACGCGCCCTGAGCGCAGCGTCCACGTAGAACTGCTGCACCATCCGAATATCGTCGTAGTCCATCTCCTTGCAGTAGGTGAGGGTCTCGAACTCGGAGGCGTACTGGCTGGGCCCGCGCGGCGTGCAGCGCGACTCCATGCAGGGCGCGTGGGAACCGCCGTACCACATCTCGACGCCGGCCAGGGCGCCGTATTTGTGGATGTGCTCGGTCATCGCGCGCAGGTTGCGTACGTCGCCCTCATCCCACAAGCGCGCGGAAACGCGGTGGATGTCATCGGATTCCGGATGGATCGAGCAGTATTCAGTATTGATTCCGCCCCAGCCGCCTTCTGCCTTGAGCGAGCGGTGCGCGGCCTGAAAGCCCGGTTTGTCCGAACCCGCACCGATGCAATGGGGCACCTGGTAGAAACGGTTTTTCAGCGTCTTCGGGCCGATCTGGATCGGTTCGAACAGAATGTCGTATTTCGGATCACGCGCCATCTCTCCCACCTCTCTCCACCTTGGATTGTCTGGTCTACGCGGCGAAACATAATCCATCCGCGTCGATTTCAATTCTGATCACCCTGCCCCGGACTGCAATTGCGCGCAGGGTATACCAAAGAGGAAGTAATTTTTCGGCCGTAATCGACTGTTTTGTTGAACGTCAAGAACCCTTCTCTCTGGCAGACTCAATGATCTTTCGGTATCTGCCATAGCCGTTCGATCTCCTCTACCCACTTTTGGTTATTTCTTTTAAAGCATGGCAATTACAGGACAAAACGCCTAAGCAATACCCCCAGATTGTTCGGTCGTGTTTCCTACCCAATCGAGGTTATCTCGTAGAAGACATGGCACCACAAAAGCCGGAAGCCTAATAAATGCGTGGGAAACATGGCGTCCCCAAAACTCATCACCTGAGCGATACGCCCAGTGATTTACTCCAGCCCCGCAGATGAGAGGTCGAACGAGATGACGAGTCAATCCGCCCTGAAGATCGAAGAGCTGCCGCGGCAATCGGTGCTGAACGTCCGCCACCGCGAACTCGGCTCGACATTCAACGGCATGGCCTGGAACGACATGCCGACGCCGTGGGATTACCGGACCGATCCCAATGACGAAGTGATCGCGGTGCGCACCTGCGCCGGTCTCTACGACGTCTCGATGCTGCAGATGCGTCGCGTCAGCGGGCCCGACGCCTTGGCGGTCGTAGACTATCTGGTCAGCCGCGACATGACCAAGATCAAGCCCGGCGTCGTCGCGCTGTGCAACGAGGTCGATGACAACGGCATCGTCTGCGACGACATCAGCATCTTCTGCGACGGCGAGAACCGCTACCGCGTCGTGACCGGCTCGGGCGACACCGCGCGGCACCTGGCGCGGATCGCCAAGGGCAAGAACGTCGTCATCGAGGAGAACCGCGACACCCACATCCTGTCGCTGCAAGGGCCGAAGGCGCTGGCGGTACTCGCCCCGCACACGCCCTTCAATCTGGCCAGCCTCAAATATTTCACGCACGCCGACACGACACTGTTCGGCCGCAAGGTCAACATCGGCCGCCTCGGTTACTCCGGCGAGCAGGGCTACGAGATCTACTGCGCCGCCGCCGATGCGGTGTTCCTCTGGGACGCCATCCTCGAACACGGCAGGAAGGCCGGTGTGATGCCGTGCTCCTGGGCCTCGCTCGACCTGATCCGGGTCGAGGCCGCGCTGGCCTTCTACCCGTACGAGATGCCCGGCGGCGCCACCCCCTGGGAGTGCGGCATGGGCTGGGCGGTGTCGCTGGACAAGAAGGGCGATTGGCAAGGCAAGGCCGCCGTCCTGGCGGCCAGGGGCAAGGAGCGCAGCAAGCTGGCCGGCATCGTCTGCAAGCATCACCAGGCGGTCGAGCCGGGCGCCAAGCTCTACAAGGACGGCAAAGAGGTGGGCGTCGTCACCAGCCCTTCCTACAGTCGGTACCTAATGAAGTCCTTGGCCCTGGCACAGATCAAGCCCCAATACACGGCTCCCGGGACCACGCTGGAAGTGAGAGGCGCGCAGATCGCCTGCCAGGCGCTCGTCGAGCCGATCCCCTTCTATGACCCGATGAAGATCCGGCTGCGCCCCGAGAACTTCAAATAACCCGCGCGGCAGCGCACCAACGATGACCGGGTGCTTCGCTCAGGGAGCGCCCGAACCAGACCTGACAACCATTACGACCATCGAGGAGCCTCCACAGAATGCTTTCCCCCACAGTGCCTCGCCGCAATGGATGTGTAGTCCGGACGCTCGATCCCAGGTGAAAGCAGGCGATTTGCGGAGGTCTCCCCTGCCAAAGGTGGAGAACCATGAGAGATGATGCGACTGTGATGACGCCGGAACTGGCGCTGACGCCTTCTGGCGCCGCGGGCGAAGGTTCCCTGCAACGCCAGATCGATTGGACGGGCGCCTTCTGGGTCGCCAGCGGCGTACCGGCGCTGGTGCTGTTTTCGATCGGCGCGATCGCCGCGACGGTCGGCAAGCCATCCTGGCTGGTGTGGACGATTTCGATCGGCTTCGGCTTCCTGCAAGCCTTCACCTATGCCGAGATCGCTGGCCTCTTCCCCGACAAGACCGGCGGCGCCTCGGTGTATGGCGCGATTGCCTGGGTACGCTACAGCAAGCTGATCGCGCCGATCTCGGTGTGGTGCAACTGGTTCGCCTGGGCGCCGGTGCTGGCGATCGGCTCGGGGCTGGCCGCCGGCTACATACTCAGCGTGCTGTTCCCCGCCGATGCGGCGATCAACACCTGGCAGCTCACGCTGCTCGACCTCGGCTGGCTCAAGGAAGGGCTGACGCTGCGCATCAACGCCACGTTCATCATCGGCACGGTATTGCTGCTGATGGTTTATGCCATCCAAAACAAGGGCATCCTCAACGCTGCGCGCACGCAGATGATCCTGAGCCTGTCGGCGCTATTGCCGCTGCTGCTGGTCGGCATCGTGCCGTTGCTGAGCGGCGACCTGCCGCGCGAGCACTTCGCCCCGCTGCTGCCGATCGCCCACGATAGCGCCGGCGCAGTCATCGACGGCACCTGGAACATGGCTGGCATCACGCTGATGGCCGGTGGTCTGTTCATCGCCGCCTGGTCGACCTACGGCTTCGAGACTGCGGTCTGCTACACGCGCGAGTTCAAGGATCCGAAGACCGACACCTTCAAGGCGATCTTCTACTCCGGCCTGCTGTGCGTGTTCGCCTACACGCTCATCCCGCTGGCCTTCCAGGGTGCGCTCGGCCTCGAGGGCATGCTGGCCGAAGACATCTACAGCGGCATGGGCGTGGGCAAGGCGATGGTCGGCATGGTCGGCGGCGGCTATGTGCTGGAGAACATTCTGGTGGTGATGCTGGTGCTGGCGGTGGTACTGTCGATCATGACCACGATGTCGGGTGCCGCGCGCACGCTGTACCAGGCCTCGGTCGACGGTTGGCTGCCCAAGTACCTGTCGCACGCTAACGCGCACGGCGCGCCGACCAGCGCGATGTGGACGACGCTGGCGTTCAACCTGGTGCTGCTGATGATGTCCGACTACGTGTTCGTGCTTGCGATCTCGAACGTCGGCTACCTGATCTTCAACTTCCTCAACCTCAATGCCGGCTGGATCCACCGCCTTGACCGGCCGCACTGGGAGCGGCCGTTCCGGGCTCCGACCTGGCTGATCGTCATCGGCGCTGTCCTTTCCTTCGTCAACCTGACCCTGCTCGGCATGGGCGCCAACATCTGGGGCGCGGGCACGCTGATCTCCGGCCTGCTGTTCGCCGCGCTGATCATTCCGATCTTCGCCTACCGCCACTACATCGTCGACAAGGGCCGCTTTCCCGAGGAGATGGTCTCCGACCTGCACCTCAGCGATCGCGGCGTGGTCAACGGCGCCGGCATCTGGCCTTACGTGACGCTGGTCGCCGCCGCCATCGTCGTGTTTGTCGCCAACCGCATCGCGGTCTACTGAAGCCTGGCCGGGCCCGCAGGCCGGGCCCGGCACCACTGGGGAGGCTGAACATGTTGGTCACTGGCATCAAGAGTCAGCCGGTCTACGCCGAGCTGATGCCCGATCCGCGCGGCACCCGTCACCTGTTGCTCGCCGAGGGTGACGGCGGCGCCGCGCTGCTGCGGCTGTACGCCTCGTTCCACGCCGAGTGCCAGCCCGGCGAACCTTGCCTGCCGTCGCGGGAGATCCATTACCTCAGGGCGCCCGCGCCGGCCATCGATCACTCGGCCGCGCTGCGGCGGCTCGAGGCCGACGCCGTCGCGCTCTATGACAACCTCGACGATTTCCGCGCCGCGCTGCGCAACCTGCTCGACGAGGCCTGCATGGGGCTACGCCTCTACGTCGCCGGGCGCGAGGGCTTCCTCTGGACGGTGAGCACGCTCGCCAGCGAATTCGGCGTCTACAAGGACGAGATCCAGCGCGAACTCGTCGGCACGCGCGCCCGTCCCGTCTACTGCGTGCATTGCAAGACCCTCAACCACGACGTGACCACCAATATCGCACGCTGCACCGGCTGCGGCGTGATGCTGCTGGTCAGGGATCACTTCTCGCGACGCCTCGGCGCCTACATGGGGGTGTGCGTCGATGCCGAGATGCCCGGCGAGATCCCGCCGATCGAGGAGGTTTTCCGATGAACGACACGCTCTCCGTGCTGGTCGCCGACGTCGAGCAACTGACGCCGCTGATCAAGCTGTTCACGCTGGTGCCGGTGGGCGGCGGGCGCCTGCCCGGCTTTTCCGGCGGCAGCCACATCGTGGTCACGATGGAGGATCGTGGCAAGCGGCACCGCAATCCGTATTCGCTGCTGAGCTCGCCGGAAGACACCCGCTATTACCAGATCGCGGTGCGCCGCGACGATGCCGGGCGCGGCGGCTCACGCTTCATGCACGAACGCGTAGCGCCAGGCACCGTGCTCGCGATCTCCACACCGTTCAACCTGTTTCCGCTCAACCGCCTGGCACGCAAGCACATCCTGATCGCCGGCGGGATCGGCATCACGCCCTTCCTCGCCCAACTCGCCGACCTGCGCCGCAACGGCGCCGAGTACGAGCTGCACTACGCTTACCGCAGCCCCGAGCATGCGGCGTTCCGTGACAAGCTCCTGCAGGAGCATCCGGGGCGGGTCCATTTCCACTGCGGACCGCAGCGGCTGCAACCCGAGGTGCTGTGCGCCGCCCAGCCGCTCGGCACCCATCTCTACGTGTGCGGCCCGCAGCCGCTGATCGACGCCGTGATCGCCGCCGCCCGGGCCGAGGGCTGGCCCGACAGCCACATCCACTGGGAACGGTTCAGCGCCCCGCCCGAGGGCAAGCCATTCACGGTGGTGTTGGCGAAAACGGGAATCGAGATCGGGGTGGCCGCCGATCAGACGGTGCTCGAAGCGCTGGAGCACGCCGGCCTCGAACCGCGCTGCCTGTGCCGTGGCGGCGCCTGCGGCCAGTGCGAGACGGCAGTCCTCGAGGGCGAGGTCGAGCACCACGACCACTACCTGTCGGCCGCGGACAGGGCCGCGCACCGCAAGATGATGATCTGCGTCTCGCGCGCGCGCAGCGAGCGGCTCGTCCTCGATATCTGAATCCGCACCCGGAGGAGATCCAGCATGTCCATCGCGGTCCAGCTCAAGCCGATCGAAACCTTTCGCGATGACTACACCTTCAGCAACAGCCCTGAGGCGATCCGCCGCTTCCCCTTTCCGTTCCCCGAAGACCACTACATGTATTCGGTGAACATCGAGCCGCATGTCCGCGGAGCGCCCGGCTCGGTGTACGAGGCGGTGTTCGACACCGACGAGCACTACCTCTCGGAAATGGAAGACCGCCGCCTCGTGCTCGAAGAAGATCCGCAGCGCTGCATCGTGCTGCCGCACATGATGGATGCGCAGTGGGACACGCTCGAGCTGCTGATGGAGAACCTCGCCGCCGACTATCCGCAGCTGTTCACGCTGGCCCGCGACGGCAGCCGCTGGAGCTGGGAGAACAAGCCGCTCGGCATCCGCCACACCTTCACCTTCGGCGACGCCTCGACCCTGCCCTACGGGCCATTCGAGTACATCACCCGCCAGGCGCAGGGCGACTTCGCGCTGCTCGACCAGCGCGACGACGATCTGTTCATGGACGGTGGCATGGTCACCACCCAGGCCGACTGGTCATTGGCAGTCGATGCTGGCATGAGCTTCATCGAGTGGCACGCTCCAGTGCCGGTGGCACACGAGCTCGGCGTGTTCGAGCGGGCACTGAAGTTCCTGCTCAACCTGCAGATCGGCAAGCCAGTGCGGCGCCTGAACTGGACCATGACCATCAACCCGCGGCTGGATACCTCGCCGGAGAACTACCACCGCTGGGGCAAGGACCGCGCCACGGTGACGCTCGAGAACGCCGGCCGGCTCGCCCACCTGCGCGTCGAGCTGCAGACTCTGTTCCGGCTGCCGCGCAGCAACGCCATCCTGTTCGGCATTCGCTGCTATCTGATCAGCATCGACGAACTGGCCACGATCCCGAAATGGGCCAAGCGCATGCACCGCGTGCTGAAGACGCTGCCTGCGCCGCTGGTCGATTACAAGGGGCTGACGCGCTATCGCGACACCGTGGTCCGCTACCTCGCGCCCTTGGACGACGGCGCTGCGCTGAGTCATGGCACCGGGCCCGAATGAGATCCCGGCACACCTCACACCAACCCTATCTCACCCGCAATCCAGGAACTGTAACGATGGCCCGGACTTACCGACTGCTGCTCGCCTGCCCCGACCGCCACGGCATCGTCGCCGCGGTCAGCGCCTTCCTCAACCACCACCGCGGCTGGATCGTCGAGGCCAGCCACCACGCCGACCCGGAAAGCGGCTGGTTCTTCATGCGTGACGAGATCCTCGCCGACTCCCTGCCTTTCGACCTCGACGGCTTCCGCGCCGCCTTCGCCGACCTCGCCGCCGAGTTCGACATGCGCTGGCAGATCACCGACTCCGCCGCGCCCAAGCGCGTGCTGCTGCTCGCCAGCCGCGAGGCCCACTGCCTCGCCGATCTGCTCTATCGCTGGCGCAGCGGCGAGCTGCACTTTGACATCCCCGCCGTCATCGCCAACCACGATGAGCTGCGCGGCTACGTCGAGTGGCACGGCATCCCCTACCACCATCTCCCCGTCACCCCGGACACCAAGGCCCAGGCCTTCGCCACCGTCAGTGCTCTGATCGAGGAGTACCGCGCCGACACCATCGTGCTCGCCCGCTACATGCAGATCCTCCCCCCCGAGCTCTGCCGCGCCTACGCCGGGCGCATCCTCAACATTCACCATTCCTTCCTGCCCGCCTTCGTCGGCGCCCGCCCCTATCACCAGGCCGCCGCGCGCGGGGTCAAGCTTATCGGCGCCACCTGCCACTACGTCACCGATGCCCTCGATGAAGGCCCGATCATCGAGCAGGACGTCATCCGCGTCAGCCACCGCCACTCGGTGGCGGAGATGGTGAAACTGGGCAAGGATGTCGAGAAGACTGTGCTCGCCCGCGGCCTGCGCTACCACCTCGAGGATCGCGTGCTCATCCACGGCAACAAGACCGTGGTATTCGACTGACTTCCGAAGACAGCGTCGCCGGCCCCGGCGCCATCATCTCAGCGCCGGGGTCGCGCAACACCAGAGCGCCACAGTCCTCTGGAGACTTGCGACATATACAAAAGAGGTTATTGACTGGCATCGGATATTGCACCAAGTTATTTGGGCTGCCCCCCCCTCGCTCCGCTTCCTTCCCTTGAAGGAAGCGGTAGCATCGAACAAGAACAACACCAAGGCCCGATGAGCAATGCAGCTGGGTCCCGCCGCCGGGATCGAGCGGTTGCTCGCAAGCGGCTCTCATAACGAAAGAAGCGGTGTGATCGCCAAAAGCAACTAGATGAAAGCGCCAGCCTGGAAGCCAGCATCGCCACGCGATGTGCCGAAAGTGTCGCGGCTCATCGGGCTGAGCGGCCTGGGCGCTCTCGTGGCGACGGGCGGCAGTTGGTGGGCCGCCGGCCTGCTCGGCGGCGCGCCTGCGCTGGCCGCTGGCACTCTCGGCCTGCTGCAGGGCGGGTTGCTGCTGCTGACTCTGCTCCTCGACCTCTACCTGCTGTTCGTATGCAGGCGGCTGGCCGCATTGCACCAGAGCCAGACGGCACCACCGCAGTCGGAAACCGCGCCCCCTGACAGCGCCGGCTCCGACCGCGTCCCGGCGGAGCTGATGCAGAACGTGCTCGCCAGCCTGTTGGAAGAGCCGGAATCCTCCGAACCCTTCGTCGAGTTGCTCAAGAAAATCGAAAGTCTCATCGGCGCCACGGCGAGCATCATTTTCTTGCGCACGGAACCCGACGGCGAGTTCGAGCCCTGGGCCTGGACCTCGGCCAATGAGCGCGATCGGCTGAGCAGCCTGGTGCGCTATTCCGCCGCCGAACTGGGACTCGGCGCGCGCGCTGCGGTCCGGCTCATCCCCTATCCCGACGAGCCCTATCTGTGCCTGATCGCGGTTCGTCTGGGCGAGGAAACGCAACCGACCGGTCTGTTGCTGCTGCAAGCGCCGGCCACCGCCGATACCGACAGGCAGTTGCTGCCGTACCTGGAAACCCTCGGACGGCGGCTCTCCGAGCTCGTCTACAGCGCGCGGCGCGCGCAACTCAACCGCCGGCTGGCGCTGTACGACGAGCGGGCGACCATCGCCCGTGAGCTGCACGACTCGCTCGCCCAATCACTCTCTTATCTGAAGATGAAAGTCAGCTGCCTGCAATCGCTGCTGCAGCAGGCCCCATCGGCCGTCGAACCCCTCGACGTCAACAGCGTGATCGAGGATGTCCGGAACAATCTCAACCGGGCGTATCGGCAGTTGCGTGAAATCATCACTGCCTTCCGCCTGACGATGAATGGCCGCACGCTGCGGCAGGCGCTCGAGGATTCGATCGAAGAATTCGAAAAGCACAGCAGCATCGTCTTCGAACTCGACAACCGCCTCTCCAGTGACAGGCTATCGGTCGATGAGGAGATGCAGGTTCTCTACATCATCCGCGAAGCCCTATCCAACATCGTGCGCCATTCCCATGGCAAGCACGCCCGCATAACACTGTCCGAACGGGAGGATGGAACAGTCCTGATCAGCGTCACGGATGACGGTATAGGCTTCCAATCGCCCACCAGCCAGGTCCGGCATTATGGGCTGATCATCATGCAAGAGCGGGCCCACAGCCTGGGCGGGGACATCCGTTTCGAGGCCGGCCCCAGCAATGGCACCTGCGTCAAGGTGAGCTTTCGTCCCAAGAAAAATCTACATGCGCCTATCCCACCACCGAGGAGACCACTAGATGAGCCAGTCGAACCGTAACACGGTCTTGATCATCGACGACCATCCGATCTTCCGCAACGGGATTTCCCAGTTGATAGAGTTCGGCGGCGATTTCCAGAAGATCGGGGAAGCCGCCTCAGGCGCCGAGGGCATCGAGTTGGCCAAACGCCACAAGCCGGACCTGATCTTGCTGGATTTGAACATGCGGGGGATGAACGGCATCCAGACCCTGAAAGCACTAAAGGAGATGGATCTGGATTCGCTGGTGATCATCGTCACCGTATCCAACGCTGAAGAGGATCTGGTCGCCGCCCTGCGGGTCGGCGCCGACGGCTATCTGCTGAAAGACATGGAGCCCGAGGAGTTCATGGCCAAATTGCGCAGCGCTGCCGCGGGCCAGGTCATCCTCGATGAAAGACTGACGAAACTGCTGGCTCACGCCCTGCGGGGCGACAACCATACACCAGAGCCAAGCGAAGTCGCGCTGACCAACCGCGAATGGGAGATCCTGACCCTGATCGCCGACGGTCTGTGCAACAAGCTGATCGCCCGCGAACTCTCGATCAGCGACGGCACCGTCAAAGTCCATGTCAAGCATCTGCTGCAGAAGCTCAACCTGCGCTCGCGCCTCGAGGCCGCCGCCTGGGCTCACCAGAACGGCATTACCCGAGCGCGGCACTGAGCCGCGCTCGGCCGCCAATCTCAGCTGCCTTGCCCGCCGCCCCCGGGATGGGGCGTCATCATCTTGGTGCGCCGGACTCGCCGAGCAGCGTCTCATAGGGCAGATTGGCCACAGCGACTGGCGCAGCGATGCCGTTGCCCTGGGCGTAATCGCAGCCGAGCTCGCGGATCAGCGACAGTTGCTGCTCGGTCTCGATACCGTCGACGATCACCTTCATGTGCAGCGCGTGGGCGAAGGCCACGAGCGCCGCAATGAAGTTCGCCTGCTTCTGGCCGGCCAGGATGGTGGCACCATCCAGGCGAATCATGTCGATCGGCATATCCTGCACCACTGCCAGCGAAGCCGTGCTGCTGCCGAAGGCATCGAGCACGAAGCGCAGGTTACGCGCCCGCAGATACTCCAGGCGCTCGCGGGCCATCGTGGGATTGCGGGCGATGAAGTCTTCGCTGATGCAGAAGGCAAAACCGCACGATGCGGGCCCGGTCTTGTCCAGGCGCTCTTCGAGCCGCGCAATGAAATCCTCATCCAACAGCGCCTCTCCAGGGACCTGGAGGTAGACGGTGACGTCCTCTTTCCACGAGAAGCGCTGCCACGACTCGATCTGGGCACATACCGCGGCAAACATCCATTCCCATAGCCGAATGGTCAGTTGCGTGTTCTCCACCAGCGCGATGAACTGGTCGGAGAACATGTTGCCGCGCCGCGGATGCGACCAGACCAGGCGCGCCTCGAGCCCACCGACTCGGCCGTTTTGCAGCGAAATGGTGGGCTGCCAGTACAGGCACAGCTCGTTGCGCTCCAGCACCACTTGCAGCTCGTCCTCCATCTGCGACAAGGCCGCCACCTTGGCATTGATCTGCAGATCGAATACCTCGTAGCGCCCACCGCCGAGGGCCCTGGCTCTGCCCAAGGCGAGCTCCGCATCCTGCAGCATGTCTTCGCTGCGCTCGTATCCGCTCGCGCTCAGCGCGATGCCGATGCTGGCCGTGACATAGACTTCCGAATCGTCGATCTGCAGCGGCGCGCGTAGGCTATCCTGGATGCTGCGGGCGACGTTGATGACCTCACGGATATCGTTGACGTGCTCCAACAAGATCCCGAAGCGCTCATCCTTCAGCCGCGAGATGACGGGCGCAGGCTCGATGCCATCTTTCAGCAAGCGGCTGATCTGGAAAGCCGCCCGGTCCACGAACTTGGCGCCGAAGCGGTTGAGGGGGCCGTGTGTACGGTCGAGATCCAGCAGCAACAAGGCAAACGCATAACCGTCGTTGAGCTTCGCCTTCTTGAGCGCGTGGTTGATGTGATCGATGAACAGATCCGATGTCCGCAAACCGGTGACCAGATCATATAAAAGCTGATCCCGCAGCCTCTGCTCATCGCGCTTGCTCTGCGTGACATCGATGATGAAACCTTCGAGCGCCAGCAGTTCGCCGCTGCTCGAAAAGATACCGGAGCCGCGCTCCCAGGCCCATTTCTCGCTGCCGTCGGCAGTACGGATGCGATAGACCAGTTCGAAGCGCCGTTCCTCGCGCAGCGCCGCCTGCACCTCGTTCCAGACCCGCTCCCGGTCATCGGGATGAATCAGGCTGCCATAGGACAGATGGCGGCTGTCGATGATATCGGCCGGGGCGTAGCCGGTCAGCTCGCGGCTGCCCGCGCTGACATACTCCATCGTCCAGTCCTGGTTGTTGCGGCCCCGATAGGCCATGCCCGGCAAACCGTCGATGAGGTTGCTCAGCGCGCGATGGCTGGCCTGCAGCGCCTCGTCCTCCCGGACGCGTTCGGTGACATCGGTCAGCGTGCCGACCACTGCGGTAGCATTATCAGCGACGATGGACCTGGCGCGCATCTCCACCCAGATCAGGCCATGCCCGTCGATCAGGCAGCGCAGCCTGAGCGCGCCCGGATCCCCCTCCCCGGCCCTGACCCTTGCCAGATACTCGCTGCAAACCTCGATATCCTGCGGATGGAAATATTTCCGAAAATCCGTCCCCAGGCTTTCCTGCACGGAAAACCCGGTGAGCCTCTGCCAGCCTTCGCTCAGGAAAACCCAGGCCCCGGTCGTTTCGATTTGAAAGACGGCTTGTGGCAAGCAATTGATCAGGTTGAGATAATCTGGCCGGCATTCGGATTCATCGCCGGTATGAAGTATCTTGGCGCGTTGCACGGAGAGCAGCCAGTTGCTTAACGCATTCATGCTTGTTCGACACCCCTTGCGGAGTTCGCACCTCTGAACAAATCCTTAGCCAGAGACTAGGGTGATTTGATATGGGATCGCGGGTCGTATTGCCTGGCTCAATAGTGGCGGAGCCGCCTCTCCCTGGGCAAGCCCGCTGGAGGAGTATTCATTTTAGTATATGGAACACCATGGACCGCGGTAAAAAGGGACCTTGGCCCCCTGCCATACCAGGTTCGCTGGTACGCGCCGCTCGCCGCTCGGCACCACGCCGAAACGCTCGCGATAACGACGGGCGAAGTGCGACCCCGAGGAAAAGCCACAGGCGAGTGCGACGTCGAGCACCGGCGCCGCGGTACGCAGAAGCAAACAGCGTGCGCGCAGCAGCCGCAGTTCGCGGTAGTAATCGGCCGGCGCACAGCCGAGATGGGCCTGAAACAACCGCTCGACCTGGCGCAGCGTGCTGCCGACGCGCCGGGCGATCTCGGCAAGCGCGAGCGGCTCCTCGACGTTGGCCGCCATCAACGCGAGCGCCCGTGACAGCTTCGGCGGTCGCCAGTCGCCGAAGCCGTGGCGCTGTGCAGCGCGGGCAGCGCGGACACGCTGGTAAAGCAGCGCCTGCGCGAGCACTGCAACCAGCGCCGGATCGCCCTGCTCGCGGGCGACCAGATGCAACATCATGTCGCGCGCCGCGCTGCCGCCGCCACAGGTATAGCGGTCGCGGTCGATCTCGAACACGCTGGCGGACACGATCAGTTGCGGGAACATCCGCCGCAGCATGGCGCGACTCGGCCAGTGGATCGTGCAGCGATAGCCGTCCAGCAGGCCGGCACGGGCCAGCCAGTAACTACCGGCATGCACCCCCCCGAGCGCAGTGCCCGCGGCGGCGAGCCGGCACAGCCACTGCAGCAGCGCGCGTGCATCCGCGGGCATCGCACTGCCCGGCGCGGCACAGACGAATAGCGCATCCAGCGGCGGCGCCATAGCGATTGCATAGTCCGGCAGCAGGCGCTCCTCTGCGCCCGCCACCGCTGCGCGGCTGCAGCCGAGTGTCAGCACCCGGTAGAGCGGCTCGCCGCTCAGCGCGTTGGCGAGCCGCAGCGGCTCGCAAGCCGCCATGAAACTGACGCTGGAAAAGCCCGGCAACAACAAAAAGCCGCAACGTCGCGTCTGTGCCTGCATCTCTTCTTCGCTCTGGCCTTGTCCGAGGTGTTAATAACCGTTTTGCGGTGGCGCGCGCAGCCCCCATGAGGAGTACTCCATCCCCTCAGGCAGGGCTGGGGCCGCTTCACGACGCATCCCGCGCCATGAGGAGTTGCACGCGTCAACAGCACACCCTGAATCTCGACCGCGATGGGGCGGAGCGAAGCGCCCGGCGGAGCCGGGGACGGATGAGCCGCTGGGGAGTTGCTTCATCGCATGGCGCAACACTGGACCGGCGCCTGCGTCCGCGCCGAGCACCGGGTTTCAGGGTTGACAGGGCGTCAGATCAAAACGATCATAAGCGATCATAATTAACAACCCAAAAAACCTTATAAAAAACAAGCTAATGAGTGATTTTGATCGCCATCGGCGCGATCTCAAAATAAAAGGGGGTTTTAGTGGTTTTTTCCTTATATTACAACTCGTGAGAGGGATTTATCACATGACTTCCCAACTACCAAATGCCAGTCTAAAAAGAGTGCAGGAGGTGCTTGAAGCCATTAGAAACGATCAAAATCATCGCAAACATCCACCAGAAAAAGAACTTGTTGCAGAGATGCTGAAAATAATTGAGGAAATCATTGAGAAACATACACTTGCGCCATTTTGGCTGATGAGAATCGAAGCCACGTTCGCCATCATCGCCTTGACTGCGATGAAGAATGTGTTGGAAAGACAAGAAGAGTTTGCGAAAACGTGTGAGAAGATGCGCAAGGCTAGCGAGGATTTCTTAAAGACATGCATTCATGACATCGCATTGCGCACTTTCGCGCCGCACGAACTCGAAAAAACTCTCAACCTCCTCTTTGAGATCCCTTGCAAACAGAACGATGCCTGATTACGACAATCATCTTGAAAAACACCAAAGACTTTGTATTGAAACGAAAATAAAAAAACCTGATTGAGTCCATTTTTGTCATGCCCGCTGATGCGGGCATGACGTTTGAAGGGGGAGTGAAGATGCGCATGAGCATACTGGCAATCTCGGCGCTTTGCGGTTCACTGACGGTGGTGACGTCGGTGCGCGCAGCCGACCGGGACCGTGGACGCGCCCTCTATGAGAATCACTGTACCTCATGCCATGAAAGCGTGGTGCATGTGCGCGAGGATCGCAAAGTCGGCTCGCGTGGCGACCTGTTGAAGCAGATCACACGCTGGCAAAGCGTTTTGGAGCTGCAATGGACCAGGGCGGATGTGGATGACGTCGCTGAATACCTGAACCGCACTTTCTACAAGCTACAGTGAGCCGCTCAGACATGATGCCTGGCCGGTCGGCCGGTCAAAGCAGCGACTCCAGATAGTCCTTCAGCGCCACCGCGTTGTTCAGTCGCGTCTCTTTCGAGCCGTAGAGCAAGGTCACCGTTCCCCCACGCGCAGCCTCCAACAGAGAATTCAGCGCCGCACGGTTCACGTCCAGTTCTGCGAAATACCGCCGCCTGAACTCGGGCCATCGGTCAGGCTCGTGCCCGTACCAACGCCTGAGTGCCTCCGAGGGCGCCACGTCCCTGGCCCAGATATCGATCCTGGCCGTGGCCTTCGCCAGGCCACGCGGCCAGAGGCGATCGACCAGCACCCGCACCCCATCGGCCTGGGATGCCGCCTCGTACACCCGCTTCACCTGGATCGCCATGCGTCGACGCTCAACTGCCTGGTCCTCTCAGCAAGCGTAGCCTGGATCACGTGCATTACTCTCGTCGCGATCATAGCCGGAGAACTGCCATGCCCGCCACCCTCGAAGCCGAATCGACGCTGACCGACCGCTATCAGACGACGGTGCCGGCAACCGTGCGTCGCGCGCTGCGCCTGGGCAAGCGCGACAAGATTCGCTACACGATCCGCCCGAACAGTGAAGTGGTGCTCACTCGTGTCGAGCGAAATGAGGCAGCCGATCCGGCGCTCGGTGCGTTCCTCGGGTTCCTGGCCCGCGACATCAGCGAGCACCCCGAGCGCCTGCAGGCCGTGGACGCCGCTCTCGTGCAGCGCATCCAGTCGCTGGTCGGCGGTGTCGAGGTCGATCTGGACGCGCCGCTCGCGGCAGGCGATGAATGAGCGGCAGCGCCCCGCTGGTCGTCAACGGCTGGGCGATCTACGCGCACCCCCTGTTCCTTGACCCACTCGATGCCCTGATCGGGGAGGTCGAAGCCCTCAAACAGAAGGATCCAGTCGGCTTCACCAAGAAGAACGCCACCAAGCGCCTGGCGGCCATCGCCAAGCTGGCCTTCGAGGTGATCCCGTAGTAAACCCGCCATGAACGCTGGGTAGCAAGCCGTAGGCGTGCTTATATGCTAATGCGCGGATGGGAGGATGAATCCGCACCCCCACGCACTGCCCCGCTGCTTGAACCGGGGCAGCCTGATCGTGCCACCTGATGTTGTACGGTGATTCGGCGGGCAAGCGGCGCCCGCGCCAATACTAATCATTTTGCGACTCATTACATCTTATTTTGAGATTGCTTGCCGTCCTGTTTTGATATGTATATTCTGCCGTTAAAGTTACGAGAACCGCTGCGCCCGCATGTCCACCGAACGCCTACCAGAGATGACCCAGGCGCAACGCGACCGGCTCGCATTCGTCGAGTTGCGCCTGCGGTTCATCGGCGAGATCCGCCGCCAGGACTTGGTGACGCGCTTCGGCATCCAGGCGGCGGCAGCCACAAGGGACATCGCCCAGTACAAGGCGCTGGCCCCCGGCAATATGGAGTACGACACCAAGGGCAAGGTCTACGTCCGCGCCGCTTGGTTCCGCCCCCTGTTTGACTTCCCCCCCGAGCGCGTCCTCGTCTGGTTGACCCGGGGCTACGGCGACGGCGAACCCATTCGCTGGAAGGGCGCGGTGGCTCATGACGGTACGGGCCTGCCCGAGAAGCTCGATCTCGAGCTGCTGTCGGTTCTGACGCGCGCCATCCATCGCGGCGCGGCCGTCGAGGTCTCATACCGCGCTCTGTCGAGCGGCCTGACGACGCGTGAGATCGTCCCGTTCGCACTGGCCGACAGCGGCCTGCGCTGGCACGTCCGCGCCTTCGACCGCAAGAGTGGCGAGTTCCGCGACTTCGTACTGGGGCGTCTCGACGATGCTCGCATCGTCACCGGCGCCGTGGCCGACCACGAGAAGCCCGATCAGGACATCCAGTGGAACCGGATCACCGAGCTCGAGCTCGTGCCGCATCCGGCTAACGTGCAGCACCCCGACACCATCGAGGCCGAGTACGGCATGGAGGGCGGCGTGCTCAAGGTGCGGGCCCGTGCGGCGATGGCCGGCTACCTGTTGCGCCGCTGGAACGTGGACTGCACCGAAGATCACAGCCTCAAGGGTAGCGAGTACCACCTGTGGCTGCGCAATCGCCAGGCCCTCTACGGCGTTACCAACTTGGTGCTCGCGCCGGGTTACGACGTGTCTGAGCCCTGACGTCATCGGTCACAGGGAGGAATGCCGTGCTCAAGCTCGAACAGATCCAGAAGAACGCGGCCATCTCAGGCTTGGAGCCCGGACAGGTGGTGCGCATCGTCACGACCGAGCCGGTCGGTGACAACGCCCTCACCGTCTACTACAAGACCGCCGACGGCACGCTGCGCGAGCGAATGCTGTTCCGCACCGACGAGGCCCAGCTGTCGCTAGCCGAGGCGGGACGCCCTTGGGCCTTCGATGCGCCGGGCGAAGCGTTCAAGCTCGCCACCGAGGCCTACCGCATCCACCTGGCCCACCTGTTCGATCCCATGATGGCGGTGCACACGTCGAACGTGGAGCCGCTGCCGCACCAGATCACCGCGGTCTACGAATCGATGCTGCCACGCCAGCCGCTGCGTTTCGTGCTGGCGGATGACCCCGGCGCTGGCAAGACGATCATGGCGGGCCTCTTCATCCGCGAGCTGCTGATGCGCGCGGATGCCAAGCGCGTGCTGATCGTCGCCCCCGGCAGCCTGGCCGAGCAATGGCAGGACGAAATGTTCGAGAAGTTCGGCCTGTCGTTCACGCTGTTCTCGCGGGAGCAAGTCGAACAGTCGCGCAGCGGCAACCCCTTTGACGACCACGACTTGCTGGTCGCCCGCGTCGATCAACTGGCCCGCGCGGACGACCTACAGGAGAAGTTACGCCTATCGCGGTGGGACCTGGTGGTGGTCGATGAAGCCCACAAGCTCTCGGCCAACTACTTCGGCAACAAGATCAACAAGACCAAGCGCTTTCAGCTGGGCGAGCTCCTGGGCTCGGTCACCCGCCACTTTCTGCTCATGACGGCCACGCCGCACAACGGCAAGGAAGAGGACTTCCAGCTGTTCATGTCGCTGCTGGACGCCGACCGCTTCTACGGCAAGTTCCGCGATGGCGCGCACAAGGTGGACGTCTCCGACCTCATGCGCCGCATGGTCAAAGAGGAGCTGCTCAAGTTCGACGGCACCCCGCTGTTCCCCGAGCGCCGGGCCTACACCGTCAACTACAAACTCTCCGACCTCGAAGCCGCCCTATACGCGGCCGTCACCGACTACGTCAAGGAGCAGTTCAACAAGGCCGACCAGTTGGCCGACAGCGGACGCAAGGGCACGGTGGGCTTCGCCTTGACGGCGCTGCAGCGCCGCCTGGCCTCCAGCCCCGAGGCCATCTACCAGTCGCTCAAGCGGCGTCGCCACAAGCTCAAGCGCCGCGTCGAGGAAGAAAAACTCCGTCAGCGCGGCCAGTCACTGGCCGAGACGCTGGGTGGCAACAACAGCCTGCCCGACGACGTGTGGGAAGCCGCCGACGCTCTGTCGCCCGAAGACTATGAGAACTTCGAGGAGGCCGTGGTCGACCAGGCCACGGCGGCCCAGACTATCCAGGAACTGGAGGCCGAGATCATCATCCTCGAAGGCTTGGAGGAGCAGGCCCGCCAGGTGGTGCATTCCGGTCAGGATCGCAAGTGGGACGAGCTCTCCCGCCTGCTGCAAGACACGCCGGAGATGCACGACGCCGAGGGGCGGCAGCGCAAACTCATCATCTTCACCGAGCATCGAGATACTCTGAACTACCTGGCGGTGAAGATCCGCGGCCTCATCGGCAACGAAGAAGCCGTGGTGATGATCCACGGTGGGGTCAAGCGCGAAGAGCGCCGCAAGGTGCAGGAGCTGTTCCGCAACGACCCCATGGTGCGCGTGCTCATCGCCACCGATGCGGCGGGCGAAGGCGTGAACCTGCAAAACGCCAACCTGATGGTCAATTACGACCTGCCTTGGAACCCCAACCGCCTGGAGCAGCGCTTCGGCCGCATCCACCGCATCGGCCAGACCGAGGTCTGCCACCTGTGGAACATGGTGGCCGCCGAGACCCGCGAGGGCGACGTCTTCCAGCGCTTGTTCGAGAAGCTGGAGGTGGAGCGCCAGGCCCTGGGCGGCCGCGTGTTCGACATCCTGGGCGAGGTCTTCGAGGACAAGCCCCTCAAGGACCTGCTGATCGAGGCCATCCGCTACGGCTCGGATCCTGAAGTCCGTGCCCGCCTGCTCAAGAAGGTGGAAGGCGCGCTGGACACCCAGCACCTTGAAAACATCATCAAACGCAATGCGCTGTGCGAAGAGGTGATGGACGAGAAGCGCCTGTTCGCGGTGAAGGAGGAAATGGAAAAGGCCGAGGCCCGCAAGCTGCAGCCCTTCTTCATCCGTGCCTTCTTCAACCAGGCCTTCCAGCAATTGGGCGGCGAGCTGCGCCCGCGTGAGCCTGGGCGCTACGAAATCACCCACGTCCCGGCCATCATCCGCGAGCGCGACCGGCAAATCACCGGCCGCGACCGCCGCAACGCCGACCCGGTGCTACGCCGCTACGAGCGCGTCTGCTTCGAGAAGCAGTACGTGCGGCTGACCGACCGTGTCGGCGCCCCGATGGCCAGCCTCCTCCATCCCGGCCACCCCTTGATGCAGGCGGTCACCGACCTTGTGCTGGAAGCTCACCGCAACAAGCTCAAGCAAGGCGCGGTGCTGGTGGACCCGAGTGATATGGGTGTCACCCCGAAGGTGATGTTTATCGTCGATCACGCCGTCAAGGAAGGGGCAGACCCCGCGCGCATCGTCTCGCGCCGCATGCAGTTCGTCGAGATCGACCCGCAGGGACACGCCATCAACGCCGGTTGGGCGCCTCACCTGGACCTGGAGCCCATTGCGCCTGCCGACCTCAAGTTGATCGAAGACGTGCTGGCCGCCCCGTGGATCGCCAAAGACCTGGAGCAACGGGCTTTGGCCCATGCCGGAAGCTTCCTGGTGCCCGAACACTTCGATGAAGTTCGCACCCGCCGCGAGCAGGCGGTGGACAAAACCCTGGCCGCCGTGCATGAGCGTCTGGTCAAGGAAATCAACTTTTGGTCCGACCGTTACATCAAGCTGCAAGACGACCTGGCTGCCGGCAAGGATGTGCGCCTGACGCTGGAGAACGTGCGCCGCACCATCGACGACCTGACCGCCCGCCGCGAATCGCGCGAGAAGGAGCTGCTGGCCATGCGTCATGTGGTCTCCGCCACACCAGTCGTACTGGGCGGTGCGCTGGTGATCCCGGCGGGCCTCTTGATGCAACGCAAGGGTCAGCCCGGCTGGTCGGCGGATGCCGACGCGCGCAGCCGCATCGAGCACATCGCCATGCAGGCGGTGATGAACGCCGAACGCGCGCTGGGCCATGAGGTCATCGACGTCTCGGCGCAGAAGTGCGGCTGGGACGTCACCAGCATCCCCAAGGCCCTCGACGGCCGTCTGCCCACCTCGCGTCACATCGAGGTCAAAGGCCGCGCCAAGGGTCAGACCACGATCACGGTCACCCGCAACGAGATCCTCTATGGCCTCAACCAGGCGGACAAGTTCATCCTGGCCATCGTGCTCGTGGACGGCGACGGCTACGCCGGGCCGTTCTACATCCGCAAGCCCTTCACCCAGGAGCCCGACTGGGCGGTGACCAGCATCAACCTGGACCTGGACGCGCTGCTCGCGCGCGCCACGACCGCGGAGGGCTCGCTGTGAGCCTGGGCTGCCCTCAGAAACAGAAACGCCCTCACGGGGAGGGCGTCGGGCCAGGGCTGCTCACCTTGGCGGGGCTGCAAGAAGAGACGCCTCCCGAGGGAGGCGTCGGGCCGGAGATGCTATCTCCGGCGGGGTTAATGCGTCATATTGTCGTCAGACCAGGCTCTGCTGTCAAGCCGAGCAGCGTTTCCGGAGGCCAGCCATGCAGCGCGTGACGGCCTACGTGGACGGCTTCAACCTCTACTTCGGGTTGAAGGATTCCAGCTTCAAGCGCTACTACTGGCTCGACGTCTCAGCGCTTGCACAGAGCCTCCTCAAGCCTGGGCAGCAACTGCTGGCCACGCACTACTTCACGGCCCGCATCCGCGCCAATGGCCGCAACTCGGCTGACCAGAAGCGGCAGAACGACTACCTCGAAGCCCTGGCCCTGCGCGGCGTGCGCTGCCAGTTCGGCCACTACCTGCAGAAGACACGCCAGTGCCGGCAGTGCGGCGCGAACTGGCCCGACTACGAAGAGAAGATGACGGACGTGAACATCGCCATTCAGTTGCTCGGCGATGCCTTTGACAACGCCTTCGACACAGCGCTCGTCATATCTGGTGACAGCGATCTGACGACACCCATCCGCAGGGTGCGCGAGCGCTTTGCCCAAAAGCGCATCGTCGTCGCCTTTCCGCCCAGTCGTTATTCGAACGAACTCAAGCGCTGCGCCAACGGCTACCTCACCATTGGTGAAGACAAGCTGCGGGCCAGCCAGCTGCCCGAACAACTC
Source organism: Nevskiales bacterium (assembly GCA_035574475.1). NCBI lineage: Bacteria > Pseudomonadati > Pseudomonadota > Gammaproteobacteria > Nevskiales > Nevskiales bacterium. The sequence continues at coordinate 30,223 of DATLYR010000161.1, forward strand.
GTCAAGCCCGATGGCTACGTGCTCGCACGCCCTGCCACCTGGCGCTGAAGGACTTCAAGAATGACCAGCATCAAAGCCCCCAAAAAACTCATCGAAGTCGCCCTGCCGCTCGATGCCATCAACGCCGCCGCAACTTATGAAAAGCTCGTCAAAGTAGGGAAACCGCAAAGCATCCACCTGTGGTGGGCACGCCGTCCGCTGGCGGCGGCGCGGGCCGTGATCTTCGCGCAGATGGTCAACGACCCCGGCTATGAGCGGCATCTGGGCCGCGGCGTGAACAAAAAACAGGCCGCGCTCGAGCGTGAGCGCCTGTTCCAGCTCATCGAAGACCTGGTGCAGTGGGAAAACACCAACAACGAAGACGTGCTCGAGCGCGCCCGCGAAGAGATCCGCAAAAGCTGGCGCGAGACCTGCGAACTCAACAAACACCACCCGCAGGCCGCCGAACTGTTCAACCCCGAACGCCTGCCCGCCTTCCACGACCCCTTCGCCGGCGGCGGCGCCATCCCGCTGGAGGCGCAGCGCCTGGGGCTGGAGAGCTACGCCAGCGACCTCAACCCGGTGGCGGTGACGATCAACAAGGCGATGATCGAGATCCCGCCGCGCTTTGCCGGCCGCCCGCCGGTTGGGCCGATCCCCGCAGGCGAGAAGCAGGCCAAGCTGCACGAAGACTGGCGCGGCGCGCGCGGCCTGGCCGAAGACGTGCGCCGTTACGGCGCCTGGATGCGGGCGGAGGCGGAAAAGCGCATCGGCCACCTGTACCCGCGGATCGAAATCACCGCAGACATGGCCCAAGAGCGACCGGACTTGAAGCCGCTCGTCGGCCAGAAGCTCACCGTCATCGCCTGGCTGTGGGCGCGGACCGTGAAAAGCCCCAATCCGGCTTTCAGCCATGTGGAGGTGCCGCTTGCCTCCACCTTCGTGCTATCCAGCAAGCCCGGCAAAGAGGCCTATGTGGAGCCGGTGATCGAGGGCGACCGTTACCGCTTTACGGTCAGAGTGGGCAAGCCGCCGGAATGGGCGAAACAGGGCACCAAAACTGGAGGCGGTGGCAAACCTTTCTCTTGTTTGTTATCCGGCTCACCCATCCCTTTTGACTACTGTCGAAATGAAGCCAAGGCAGGGCGAATGGGACAGCGCCTGATGGCGATCGTTGCTGAAGGAAATCGTGGGCGGATTTATCTCTCACCAACAACAGAGCATGAATTGATTGCTCAACAGGCTCATCCCATTTGGAAACCTGAAACCGAGTTGCCTGCTCGTGCGCTCGGTTTTCGCGTTCAGGAATATGGCATGAGCAAATGGGCCGACCTCTTCACCCCCCGCCAACTGGTGGCGCTGACCACCTTCTCCGACCTGGTGCGGGAGGCCATCGAAAAGTGCCGTCAAGACGCGTTGACCGCAGGAGTGGCCGATGACGGCATCGGGCTGGACGCCGGCGGCACCGGCGCCACCGCCTACGCACAGGCCATCGCGGTGTATTTGGCGTTTGCGATTAGTCGCGGAGCGGACTGGGGCAATTCGTTGTCCCGTTGGGAGTCGAAAGCCCAGGTTCCACAGCAGCTTTTTGGGCGTCACGCGATTCCGATGGTTTGGGACTATTCAGAGGTCAACCCACTTTGCACAAGTACGGGGTCTGTTGACGCATCGATAGAGAATATTTTCAAGAGCTTTGGTAAGAGTTCGGCTGGCGAGGTGAGCGAAGGATATGCGTTTCAAGCTGATGCCCAAACTCAAACCATTAGCACCAACAAGCTCGTCTCCACTGACCCACCGTACTACGACAACATCGGCTACGCCGACCTGTCCGACTTTTTCTACGTCTGGCTGCGCCGTTCGTTGAGGCCCATCTATCCGGGTCTGTTCGCCACTGTGGCCGTCCCCAAGGCGGAGGAACTAGTCGCCACACCCTACCGCCACGGCGGCAGGGAACAGGCCGAGCAGTTCTTTTTGGAGGGCATGACGCAGGCGATGCACCGCCTGGCCGAGCAGGCCCACCCGGCCTTTCCGGTCACCATTTACTACGCCTTCAAGCAAAGCGAAACCACCGACGAGGCCGGCACCGCCAGCACCGGCTGGGAAACCTTTCTAGAGGCAGTCATGCGCGCCGGCTTGGCCATCACCGGCACCTGGCCGATGCGCACCGAAAATAACAGTCGGATGATTGGGCAGGGCACCAACGCCCTTGCTTCCAGCATCGTCCTGGTCTGCCGCAAACGCCCTGCCGATGCTCCCACCGTCAGCCGCCGCGAGTTTCTGCGCGAACTCAATGCCGTGCTGCCCGAGGCGCTGGACGAGATGACCCGCGGCGGCGTCAATTCGCCGGTCGCGCCGGTGGATTTGAGCCAGGCCATCATCGGCCCCGGCATGGCGATCTTCAGTCAGTACGCTGCGGTGCTGGAGGCCGACGGCACGCCGATGCGCGTGAAAACCGCGCTGCAGCTCATCAACCGCTTTTTGGCCGAGGACGACTTCGACGCCGACACGCAGTTCTGCCTGCACTGGTTCGAGCAGCAGGGCTGGGCCGCTGGCAAGTATGGCGAAGCTGACGTCCTCGCCCGCGCCAAGGGCACGGCGGTGGATGCGCTGGTGGCCGCCGGGGTGGTGGAGTCGGCCCGCGGCAGCGTGCGCCTCTTGAAGTGGCGCGAGCTGCCCGCCGACTGGTCGCCAGAAGCCGACACTCGCACGCCGGTCTGGGAGGCGCTGCACCAGCTGATCCGCGCGCTCAACGCCGAGGGCGAATCGGCCGCCGGCAGCCTGCTGGCCCGCATGCCGACCCGCGCGGAACCCATGCGCGCGCTCGCCTACCGCCTCTACACCCTGTGCGAGCGCCAGGGCTGGGCCGAGGACGCACGCGCCTACAACGAACTCGTCACCGCCTGGGGCGCGATTGAACAAGCCGCCGGTGAGGCGGGTGTCGTGGGCGCGCAGGGGCAGCTCGATATTTGAGGAGAGCGCGGATGATCACGACGCTGGAAGTCCAGAAGTTCACCACGCTGCCGAACGCGGCTTGGTCGTTCGCCTCCGGCCTGAACGTGGTCGTCGGCGAGAACGGCTTGGGCAAGACCCATGTGCTCAAGCTCTTGTACGCCCTGCTGAAAGTGCAGGCCGACGCCAAGGAGTTGAACAAGGGCGTGTTGGAGCGCGCCTACGCCGACAAGCTGACCACCGTGTTCCGTCCGGAAAGCCTGGGTCGACTGGTCAAGCGCCGACAGGGGCACGGGCGCTGCGAAATCCGGCTCGAGATGCGCAATGCTGCGCAGAGCATGGCCGGGGCCTTTGCGTCGAACGCCAAGTCGCAGATCGAGATCGTCAAGGCGCCGACGGAGGGCTTGGCGCGCTCCCCGGCCTATCTGCCGACCCGGGAACTCGTGACCCTGTGTCCGTGGTTTGTGCCGCTCTATGAAAACTACCATCTGGAGTTTGAGGAGACGTGGCGAGATACCGTCTCCCTGCTTGGCAATCCGTCACTGAAAGGCCCTAGGGAAAAGCGCGCTGCCGAGCTGCTGGAGCCGCTGGAAAGGGCGATGGGGGGCAAGGTGCAGGTCGATCCGGCGAGCGGGCGTTTCTACCTGAAATTGCCGGGCGAAGGCCGGATGGAGATGCCCTTGGTCGCGGAAGGGCTGCGCAAGATCGCGATGTTGGCGCGTCTTATCAGCACCGGCACGCTGCTGGAGCAGGGTTATCTGTTCTGGGATGAGCCGGAAACCAACCTCAACCCGAAGCTGATCAAGGTGGTGGCCGCCAGCATCCTGGCCGTCGCCGCCAGCGGCGTGCAGGTGTTCATCGCCAGCCACTCGCTGTTCCTGCTGCGGGAGCTGGAGATGCTGCTGGGCGACAAGCGCTACCAGAAGCTGCCGAGCCGGTGGTTTGCGCTGGCGGCCAAAGACGGCGATATCGTGCTGGAGCAAAGCGATCGGATCGAGGACATCCAGACCCTGGTCATGCTCGACGAAGAGCTCGCGCAGTCGGATCGGTTCATGAGCTGGGAGGGCGCGTGAGCATGGTCCTGACGGAAGGCGCCTTGACCTTCACCTTCGCGCCCGAGGCCAAGGCTAGCAAATACGACGACTGGTCTTTCTATCGCAACCAGTTTCAACAAGGTTGTGCCAAGGACAACAAGGCGGTCGATTTGCTGTGCGAGTTGAATTGCAACGCCTGGCTGATCGAGGTGAAGGATTACCGTGCGCAGGCACGTACCAAACCGATCGATTTGGCCGACGAGGTGGCGATCAAGGTGCGGGACACGCTGGCAGGGCTCTTGGCCGCAAGCCTCCGCGCCAATGATTCGACTGAACACGCATTGGCCGCCCGAATCGTCCAAGCGCGGCAGATGCGGGTGGTCTGTCATATCGAACAGCCCGCCAGAGCGAGCCGACTGCGCCCGCGGGCGATCGAGCCGGACAAGCTCAAGCACAAGCTGCGCTCGCTGCTCAAGGCCATTGATCCCCATCCCATCGTTACCGACAGCAACCGCCACGATCCGGCACTGCCTTGGACCGTGGCATGAAGCAAGGGATAGAACGACATGCATCTCAAACCCTGGCGCGAGATCGCCGTCCCTCACGAGGATGTGCTTAAGGGCACGTTCCAGCAAGCCGAGTTCGCGGCGGACCTGTCGCGCGTGCATGCGGGCACGGCCAATGCCGAGTACCAAAACCCGGCGTTGTTCTTCCAGCGCACCTTCATCACCGAAGGCATGCGTTTGCTGCTGGATTCGGTGGTCAGGCGTCTGACGGGCAAGGGCGGCGACCCGGTGATCCAGCTCCAGACGGCTTTTGGCGGCGGCAAGACCCACACCATGCTGGCCGTGTATCACCTGGCCAAAGGCGAAGCGCCTACCAGCGAGTTGCAGGGGGTTTCCGCGATTCTGGACGCCGCCGGGGTGACGGAGCTGCCCAAGGCCAAGGTCGCGGTGCTGGATGGCATCAAGGCTTCGCCCAACCAGCCGGTGAAACGCGACGGCCACACCATCCGAACCCTGTGGGGCGATTTGGCGTGGCAGTTGGGCGGGGCCGAAGGCTACGCCCTGGTGGCCGATGCGGATGCCTCGGGCACCTCACCCGGCAAGGCGGCGCTGGAGGCGTTGCTGGCGCGCTACGCACCCTGCGTGATCCTGATCGATGAGCTGGTGGCGTATGTCCGGCAGTTCGAGGAGGGCAAGACGCTCACCGGCGGGACCTTCGACTCCAACCTGTCGTTCGTGCAGGCGCTCACCGAAGCGCTCAAAGCCGTGCCCACGGCGGTGTTGCTGGCGTCGTTGCCCGAATCGGAAAAGGAGGCCGGTAGCCAGCGCGGGGTAAAGGCGCTGGAGGCGCTGGCGCACTACTTCGGCCGCGTGCAGGCGCTGTGGAAGCCGGTGGCCACCGAGGAGGCATTCGAGATCGTGCGCCGGCGCTTGTTTGCCAACATCCACGACCGGCTGGCCGCCGAGAACGTCTGCCGCGCCTTCGCCGACTTCTATGCGGCCAACCGCGACGACTTCCCCGCCGAGACGCAGGAAAGCCGTTACTTCGAGCGGCTGGTGCACGCCTACCCGATCCACCCCGAGGTGTTCGACCGCCTGTACGAAGACTGGTCCACGCTGGACAACTTCCAGCGCACGCGCGGCGTGCTGAAGCTCATGGCCAAGGTTATCCATCGCCTGTGGAAGGACGGCAACAACGATCCGCTGATCATGCCCGGCAGCATCCCGCTGATGGATGCTGACACGCGCAACGAGGCGATCTACTACCTGCCGCCGGGCTGGGACCCGGTGATCGAGCGCGACGTGGACGGCGAGCGCTCCGAGACCTGGGAGATCGAGAACAAGGACACCCGCTTCGGAGCCGTGCAGGCCTGCCGCCGCACCGCCCGCACGATCTTCCTGGGCAGCGCGCCGAGCACGTCCAACCAACTGGTACGCGGCCTGGAACTGGAGCGCGTGATCCTGGGCGTCGCCCAGCCCGGCCAGCAGGTGAACCTGTTCAAGGACGCGCTGCGTCGCCTGAGCGACCGCCTGCATTACCTGAATCACGCCAACAACCGCTTCTGGCTCGACACCCGCCCGAACCTGCGGCGCGAGATGGAGGAGCGCAAGCGCCGCTTCCAGGACAAGGAGGACGTGTTCCCGACCATCCGCGACCGCGTGCAGCGTGGCTTTGCCAGCGGCGTCTTCGGCGGCATCCACATCTTCACCGGCAGCGGTGACGTACCCGACGACTGGGCATTGCGGCTAGTGGTACTGCCGCCCGATGCGGCTTTCAGCAAGAGCGGCCAGAGCCTCGCCATCGACCGTGCCACCGAGATCCTGAAGAAGCGCGGTGACCAGCCCCGCTTCAAGCAGAACCGCCTGATCTTCGTGGCGGCTGACTACGAGAGCGTCAGCCGTCTGAAGGACCATGTGCGCTCGTATCTCGCCTGGCGCAGCATCGTCGGCGACTACAAGGACAACCGCATCGTCCTCGACAACCTGATGGCCAAGCAAGCGAGCGCAAGCCTCGAACAGGCCGAGGAGACCGTGCGGCGGATGATCCGCGAGACCTACAAGTGGCTGCTGGCGCCGGTGCAGGAGGCGCGACCGGGCAAGGGCTTGTCCGACCTGATGTGGGAGCATTTCCCGCTCAATCCGGGCGCGCAGAACTGGTCACAGGAAATCGAGCGCGTCCTCAAGGAGAACGAACTGCTCATCACCGAATGGGCTCCGATCCACCTGGCCCGCGTGCTGAAGGACTGGTTCTGGAAGGACGATGTCAAGGACGTTCTTGCGCTCACCGTCTGGCAGCAAACCTGCCACCAGCTCTACCTGCCGCGCCTGAAGGACGACACCGTGTTCCAGCTGACGCTGGCCGCGGGCGCGGAGAGCCGCGAGTTCTTCGGATTTGCGCAGGGCAAGGAGGATGGCCGCTACGTGGGCTTCAGCTACGGCAAGCGGTATTCGCCGATTTTCGATGCGTCGCTGTTGCTGATCGAGCCGGTTGCTGCGGCAACCTACATGGAGGCGCTGCGCGCCGCGGAGGAAGCCTCGCATGCGAAGTCCGCCGAGGCCGGCGGCGCAGCAACGACGACCGTTCCCGCCGGTGGCGGCACGCCCCGTGCAGAGGGCTCGGGCAAGGGCGGCTATGCCACGGGCGGCGCCACTGCGGGGCAGGCGGTCAAGAAGCAGTTTTACGGCAGCATCGAGCTCGACCCGTTCCTGGCGAAGAAGCAGTTCGCCGATCTGGTCGACGAGGTCGTCCAGCAATTCACCATGCGCCCCGGCGTGAAGGTGAAGATCGCCATCGAGATCCAGGCCGAGTCGGCCACCGGTTTCGACGATGGGCTGCAGCGTGCGGTGAAGGAGAACTGCAACGTGCTGAAGTTCAAGAACGCGGAATTCGAGGCTGGCGAATGAGCGCCCCTAAGCTCTTCGTCATCCGCCTTGCTGCGACGGGCAAGCCGCGCTCATGACCAAGCTCGGGGCCATCGAGTTCGACGACCGCATTCTCGACGCCCTGCGCGACGACAAGCTGGTGGTCTTCGCCGGCGCTGGTGTTTCGATGGCACCGCCGTCGAATCTGCCCAGTTTCTGGAAGCTGACCCGTGATATCGCTCAAGGCACGGGGCTTGAACCCACGGAGCCGCTGGATCGTTTTCTGGGTCAACTGCATCATCGCAAGGTCGCGGTCCACGAACGTGCTGCCCAGCTCCTGTCACCCGCAGGCAGCGCACCGAACACTCTCCATCAAGACCTGCTGCGGATATTCCGTACTGCGGAGCGCGTCAGGCTCGTGCCTCGGCAACTGAACCTACAGACCCTGTGCGGCCGGGACGATACTTCCGCACTCAAGTACAGAGTCAAGGCCATGAACAGCACGTCCGAGAGCGCGAACATGACGATCGGCGCCCGGGCGGGCGCGGCCGGCGTGAATGTCGAAACCATCCGCTTCTACCAGCGCAAGGGGCTGATGCCCGAGCCGGATCGGCTGCAAGGCCGCATCCGCCGCTATAGCCGCGATGCGCTCGGGCGCGTGCGCTTCATCAAGGCGGCGCAGAGGCTGGGCTGCAGCCTCGATGAAGTGGCCGATCTGCTCGAGCTCGAAGACGGCACCCACTGCGAGCAGGCCCGCGTGCGGGACCTGATCGAAGCCTGGCGCGATGCGCGCCGCACCGCGTGGCAGACCACCGTCAAGGTGGTCACGACTGCTATGCTGGCCGCACCGCGCGCAGCCCGTTCGGCGAGCGGTTGCACGCCGTCATAAAGTTCGTTGTAGGCATCGGCACCAGTTCCCTTAGTAAAGCGGATAGGCCTGATGCCGAGCAGGTCCCAGCTCCCGTCTTCCTCCGTCAGTGCAAAGCGCCCGGCAACGCCATCAGCCGGAAGTGCCCGCGCCAAGTAATGCATGACCACGTCGTTATGGCTGTAGCCAACGAATAGCACGGTGAATTGACCGAAGACGGCCACTAAGCATCGCTGCGCCCAACCTTCCGTCAGGTACGCGCGCCCGAAATCCGCATCCGTGAGCACCAGATCCCGTACGCGGGGAAGCGCTCCATGAACGTGCACGATGCCGGTGAAGTCGTAGCCCAGCGGCAGGGCCGGAGCTCGGTAGACCTCGGGTGTTGAACCGAACAGCATGCTTGCGGCCGCTTCAAAGTGCAGGTCGAAGTTCGTGGTCACGCGTCCGTCGAGGATGGCCTCGACGATATCGGGTGCCAGCAGGGTCAGGCGCAGCACCTCGGCCATCCAGCCGGGCTCCAGCTTCAGCCTAGGCATCGAGGGGGCTTCGCGTAACGTGTTTCGGCGCGCTTGCGGAGAGATCCGTCTCCGGTTCACGGCTCCAATTGCCTAGTCAACGCGGCGACATGGTGATCATGAGGCCACCCAGCACGAGCAGCGCCCCGAGCACGAATGCCACTCCCAGATGATCACCCAACAGCATGGAGGCTGCGGCGATCCCAAAGATGGGCTGCAGATACTGGACGCTGGCTGCCACTCTGGCCGGCACGACGCGCAGCAGCCCGATCCACAGGAAAAGACCTGCCACCGTGACAATCACGCCGAGATACAGAGCCGCGCCGACGCCCTGCAAGCTCCATTGAACCGAAACGTTCGTCATCTCCCAGCCGGCCCAGGGCACGAGCGCGAGGAAGCCGAATAGCGTGCTCCAAGCTGCCACCGTCGCTGTTCCATATGCGGCGGTCAGCTCGACGCTCCAGACGTAGTAGAAGGCGATGGCCACGGAGGACACCAGCATCCAGAACACACCGGCCATTGTGCTCGCGGAAGCTGTGGCGACTGTGTCCATGTCCCCAATTGCGACCAGCGCGATGCCGGCGAACGCAGTGAGCAGCCCGACCGACTGTAAGCGCGAGACGTGCTGGCGAAGTCGCAGCGCGGCGAAGACGACGATGAACAGTGGAATCGTCGCCGAGATGATCGTGCCCACCGATGCAGAGGTACCTGCCACGCCAAACGTCTGCGCGACCTGGCCCACGCCAATGCCCAGAAGCCCCAGTGCAGCGACATGCGGCAAGGCTCGTTTCGGGATCGATTGCCGCCCCAGAGCGAACACCACCATGAGGGGCACGGCCAAGGCAAAGCGCATGGCCGTGAGTGTCAGCGGCGGAAGATCCTCCAGGCCCAACTTGGTCACCGGAATCGACAATCCCCACATCAGGGCCAGCAACAGCATGGCACCGAGGCGCAGCAAGTTCTGACTGCCGCGGCCATCGGAAGTCGAGCTGCAGGCACGAGCGACTTCGCTTTGGGACAGGGGCTGGTTGGTCATGTGTCGCTGAAAGGTGACGTCGCGGCAGTGGTGTTTTTTGCGCGCTCGGCATTGTGCTGACGAGTGCAATTGCGGACAAACGATTTGTTTGCACATAATGCGTGAGTCCTACTCACGCATTGCGAATGTTCGACCGACTTCCACCCTTGCAGACTTTGCGTGCCTTCGAGGCAGCAGGGCGACTGCTGAGCATGACGCGGGCGGCCGAGGAGCTTCACCTGACACACGGCGCCATCAGTCGGCACATTGCTACGCTCGAACGCGACCTCGGAAAGCCACTGTTCCTGCGCCTGACGCGCCGCATCGTACTGACCGAGGCTGGTGCCGAGTTTCATGCGATAGTGGCTCGCCTGCTCGGCGAACTGGCCAGCGAGGCCCAGCGCCTGCGCGGTGAAGGCAGTGGCAATCGCCTGATCATCAGCACCAGTGTCTCTTTCGCCAGCAAGTGGCTGGCGCCGCGCTTGCCGAGCCTCAAAGCGAGCTGCCCGCAGTTCGATGTACACCTGGACGTGACGGATTTGAACGTGGACCTGCGTGCCGGTCATGTCGATGCCGCGATCCGCTACGGATACGGCCGCTATCCGCACGTGATGGCCGAGCGCATCCTGGAAGAGACGGTCACGCCGGTCTGCAGCCCGGCGTACAGCGCCGAGGTGGGCGGGCTTGCATCACCCGCAGACCTGCTGCGCTGCACCCTGCTGCACGAGGTCGGCATGCTGGCCAACTGGGAGCAGTGGTTCGCGCTAGCGAGTCTGGGGCAGCAGCGCCCACCGCGCGGTCCCACGTACAGCCATGGCAGCATGGCTGTGGAGGCC
>DATLYR010000162.1 GCA_035574475.1 Nevskiales bacterium
CAGTACCGCCTGTGGCTCAGCGATCCGCTGGCGTTGTATGGCGTTGAGAACGCAAAGCTCGCGCCGGGGTATCAAGCCCCGGCAGCAAAGACATTACGCAAAGGATAAGAACACGATGGCACAGAACGACACCAGCAAGAACGGCAACGGGGGCAACCTCGGCTTCGAGGCGGAACTCTTCAAAGCCGCCGACAAGCTGCGCGGCAACATGGAGCCTTCCGACTACAAGCACGTCGCGCTGGGCCTCATCTTCCTGAAGTACATCTCGGACGCCTTCGAGGCCAAGCACCGGCGGCTTCTGGCCGAAGACCCACTCGCCGCCGAGGACAAGGACGAATACCTCGCTGACAACGTGTTCTGGGTGCCCAAGGAGGCGCGCTGGTCGCACCTGCAAGCCAACGCCAAGCAACCCACCATCGGCGCGCTTGTAGACGACGCGATGCGCGCCATCGAAAAGGACAACGAGTCCTTGAAGGGCGTGCTACCCAAGGACTACGCCCGACCCGCGCTCAACAAGGTGATGCTGGGGGAACTCATCGACCTCATCTCCGGCATCGCGCTGGGCGAGGAAGGCAACCGCTCCAAAGACATCCTCGGGCGGGTGTACGAGTATTTCCTCGGTCAGTTTGCCGGGGCCGAGGGCAAGCGCGGCGGCGAGTTCTACACGCCGCGCTCGGTCGTGCGCGTGCTGGTCGAAATGCTGGAGCCGTTCCAGGGCCGCGTGTACGACCCCTGCTGCGGCTCGGGCGGCATGTTTGTGCAGTCGGAAAAATTCGTGCAGGAACACGGCGGGCGCATCGGTGACATCGCCCATCTACGGGCAGGAGAGCAACTACACCACCTGGCGGCTGTGCAAGATGAACCTGGCCGTGCGCGGCATCGACGCCGACATCCGCTGGAACAACGAAGGCAGCTTTCACAAAGACGAACTGCGCGACCTCAAGGCCGACTACATCCTCGCCAACCCGCCCTTCAACATCTCCGACTGGGGCGGCGACCGCCTGCGCGACGACGTGCGCTGGCAATTCGGCGTGCCGCCCGTGGGCAACGCCAACTACGCTTGGCTGCAGCACATCTACCACCACCTCGCCCCCAACGGCACGGCGGGCGTGGTGCTGGCCAATGGTTCGATGAGCTCCAACCAGTCCGGCGAGGGCGAGATCCGCCGCGCGATGGTCGAGGCCGACGTGGTCGATTGCATGGTGGCGCTGCCGGGGCAGCTCTTTTACTCCACGCAGATCCCCGCCTGCCTGTGGTTCCTGGCCCGCAACAAGAACCCGGGCAAGGGCCTGCGCGACCGTAGAGGCCAAGTGCTGTTCATCGACGCGCGCAAGATGGGCGTGCTGGTGGACCGCACCCGGCGCGAACTCACCGACGAGGAAATCAAAAAAATCGCCGACACCTACCACGCTTGGCGCGGGGAGCAAGGCGCGGGCGAGTACGCCGACGTACCCGGTTTTTGCAAATCCGCCACGCTGGAGGAGATTCGCAAGCACGGCCATGTGCTGACACCAGGGCGCTACGTCGGCGCGGCGCAGCAGGAGATTGAGGCCGAGCCCTTCGAGGAAAAGATGGCACGGCTTGCCGTGCAGTGGCGGGAGCAGCGGGCAGAGGCGGCCAGGCTCGATGCGGCGATCGAGGCCAACCTGAAAGAGTTGGGGTTTTGAACGTTGCGTTGAGCATGGGCACCGACCGCCCTCATGATAAACAAGGCGTTTAGTATGGATAGAGCTACTCGCCATGAACAACGTAAGTAAAAACAAGATCACCCGTGCCGGGCGTTATCTGCGCCAGCCCACGGGCTACCGCGCCTTCATCCCGGCCCCCCTGCCGCCTGACCCACCGCTGGAACTCGGCGGAGCCTTGCGCGAGAAGCTTTCCGCCGCCGACTACGCGCTCGGCCGGCTCGACGGTGCGGTGCTCACGCTGCCCAACCCGGATCTGTTCGTCTTCATGTACGTGCGCAAGGAAGCGGTGCTCTCGAGCCAGATCGAAGGCACCCAAAGTTCCTTGCAGAACCTGCTTGCGGCCGAAGCGCAGTTGTTCGACCCCGACACGCCCAAGGACGTGAACGAGGTGGTCAACTACGTGCGGGCCATGAACCACGGCCTGGCCCGGCTCGCCGAGTTGCCGGTCTCGGTGCGGCTGATCCGCGAGATCCACGCGGAACTGATGCAGGGCGTGCGCGGCGGCCGCCTGCAACCCGGCGAATTGCGCAGCAGTCAGAACTGGATCGGCCCGGCCGGCTGCACCTTGAACACCGCCACGTTCGTGCCCCCGCCCCCGCACGAAGTGCCGCAGGCGCTTTCCGATCTGGAGCGTTTCCTGCATGACGGGGGCGGCTTGCCGCCGCTGGTACAGGTGGGCCTTGCCCACGCCCAGTTCGAAACCATCCACCCGTTTCTCGATGGCAACGGCCGCATCGGGCGGCTCTTGATTGCCTTTCTGCTCACCGAAAAACGGCTGCTCAGCAAGCCGGTGCTCTACCTTTCGCACTATTTCAAGCAGCACCGCAGCGACTACTACGAACGCCTGCAAGCCGTGCGCGATGTCGGCGACTGGGAGGGGTGGCTGGCCTTTTTCCTCGATGGCGTGATCGAAGTCAGCCAGCAAGCCACGCACACTGCCGCTGCCATCCTGCGCATGCGCGAAGACTACCGTGCCCGCATCACCGACAGCCTCGGTCGCGCCGCCGCCAATGGCCAGCGCGTAATGGATCGCCTGTTCGACCATCCTATCGTCACTGTCGCCGCCGTGCGCGAATGGCTGGGGATCACCCCGGCTGGTGCCAACCAGATCGTAGCGCGTCTGGAAGGCATCGGCCTGTTGCGCGAAATCACCGGCTACGCCCGCAACCGGCGCTTTCGCTTCGAGCCTTACTTGCGGCTGTTTGAGGAGACGGGGGAGGGGGCGGCATGAACGCGAAGGCGGGGGCCATGAGGGGGTACAAGCAGCGGGCGCAAGCGGCCAAGCTGGATGCGGCGATTGAGGCCAATTTGACGGAGCTTGGGTATGGCGGGTGAGTGGATTCACTGCGCGGTCGCTGATGCATGCAGCTCGATCGACTATGGCTTGACGGCGTCTGCGGCGGAAAGTGAAGTCGGACCGAAGTTCCTTCGGATCACCGACATCGTAACGGGGCATATCGACTGGAACACCGTTCCACATGTTTCTGCCGACGATGCGACGGTTGCAAAGTATCGGCTGCATGACGGAGATGTTGTTCTTGCAAGGACGGGTGCATCTACGGGGGCCAGTGCATACGTGAAGAATCCACCTCCGGCGGTGTTTGCATCTTACCTAGTTCGCCTGCAGGCTAAGCCTGAGTTCGACGCCCGCTATCTGGCCTACTACCTCCAGTCAGACGACTTTCGGACGTACATTCGCGGTGTCCTCGGAGACAAGTCGGCCCAACCGAACGCTAGCGCCTCCACGATGACCAAGGCGCCGTTTCGAGCGCCTAAGGACAAGAACGAACAACGCGCCATCGCCCACATCCTCGGCACGCTGGACGACAAGATCGAGCTCAACCGCAAGCAGAACGAAACGCTGGAGGCGATGGCCCGCGCCTTGTTCAAGGCGTGGTTCGTGGACTTCGAGCCGGTACGTGCCAAGATGGAAGGCCGCTGGCAGCGCGGCCAATCCCTCCCCGGCCTGCCCGCCCACCTCTATGACCTCTTTCCCGACCGTCTCGTTGAGTCGGAGTTGGGGGAGATTCCGGAGGGGTGGAAAGTTGTGCGTGCTGGTCAGATTTACGATGTTGGTATTGGCAAAACCCCCCCTCGTAAAGAATCTGAATGGTTCTCAGAAGATCCAGAAGACGTGCCTTGGATGTCGATTAAAGACTTGGGGCGCGCAGGGCTTTTTATTTCAGAAGTGAGCGAGTACCTCACGCCGGCAGCTGTTGAGCGGTTCCGAATTCGACGAATTCCTGATGGGACTGTGGTATTGAGCTTCAAGCTCACTGTGGGCCGTGTCGCCATTACAGACGGCGAGATGCTCTCCAACGAGGCTATAGCACACTTTCTTCCTAGGGCCGGCAACCACATCTGCCCGGCATACTTGTATTGCTATCTACGTCAATTTGATTACGAATCGCTGGGCAGCACATCTTCAATAGCAACGGCAGTTAACTCAGATAGCGTGAGATCGATACCAATCCTGGCTCCTGGAGAGCCGATTGGTAAAGTGTTCGAATCTTTGGTGGCTAATAGCTTTACACAGATTCGCGCTATTCAACGCGAATCCCACACCCTCGCCCAACTCCGCGACACCCTGCTGCCCAAGCTGATCTCGGGCGAGCTGCGGGTGAAGGACGCCGAGGCATTCCTGAAGGAGCGGGGCTTGTGAAGCCGAACCAAAACATCATCATTTACGACAGCGGCGAGGCGCGGGTGGAGGTGCGGCTCGACCGCGAGACGGTGTGGCTGACGCAGGAGCAGATGGGCGCGCTCTTTGGCCGCGAGCGCTCGGTGATCACCAAGCACATCCGCAACGTCTTTGCCGAGGGGGAGCTCGAGCGCGAGGCAGTATGTGCAAAATTTGCACAGACTGCCGCCGATGGAAAGACCTACCAGGTGGAGTTCTACAACCTGGATGTGATCATCTCGGTCGGCTACCGGGTGAAGTCCGTTCAGGGCACCCGCTTTCGCCAGTGGGCCACGCGGGTGCTGCGCGAGCATCTGACGCAGGGCTACTCGCTGGACCGCCAGCGCTTCGAGCAAAACGCCGCCGAGTTGCAGGCCGCATTGCAACTGGTGCAGAAAGCCGCCGCGGGCGCGGCCTTGACCGCCGAACAGGGGCGCGGGCTGGTGGATGTGATCGCCCGCTACACCCAGACCTTTCTCTGGCTGCAACGCTACGACGAGGGCTTGCTCACCGCACCCGCGGGCAGCCCGGGCGGTGTGTTGCCCACGCTGGAGGAGGCCCGCGCCGCCATCGCCCGGCTGAAGGCCGATCTGATGGCGCGCGGCGAGGCGTCCGAGCTGTTCGGCCGCGAGCGCGGCGACGCGTTTGCCGCCATCCTGGGCAATCTGGAACAGTCGGTCTTTGGCGAGCCGGCCTATCCCACCCTCGAGGCCAAGGCGGCGCATCTGCTGTATTTCGTCATCAAGAACCACCCCTTCGCCGACGGCAACAAGCGCAGCGGGGCGTTTTTGTTCGTGGATTTTCTGGCGCGCAACGGCCGCCTGCTGCGCGATGGCCAGCCCGTCATCAACGACGTGGGGCTGGCGGCGCTGGCGCTCTTGGTGGCGGAGTCCGACGCCAAGAACAAGGACGTGATGATCCGCTTGATCGAGAACATGCTGGCGTTGCCAGCCCGAGGGGAGGGGTGAGCGATGGCTTTTCTCTCCGAAGCCGACGTCGAATCGGCGCTGCTGGAGCAGCTCGCCAGCCTGGGCTACGCCGTCGAGCGTGACGAGGCGATCGGCCCCGACGGGCCGCGGCCCGAGCGCGAGCGTTACGGCGATGCAGTGCTGCTTGCGCGGCTGACGCAGGCCGTCGCGCGGCTCAATCCCGCCCTGCCCGAGGCGGTGCGGCAGGAGGCCATCCGCAAGCTGACGCAGTCGGAACTCCCCTCATTGCTCGAAGAAAACCGCCGCCTGCACCGGCTGCTCACCGAAGGGGTGGATGTCGAGTACCACGCCGAGGACGGCACGCTGACGGCAGGCAAGGTCGCGCTGATCGACTTCGACCATCCCGAGCAGAACGACTGGTTGGCGGTGAGCCAGTTCGTGGTGATCCACGGCCCGCACAAGCGGCGGCCGGATGTGGTGATGTTCGTCAACGGCTTGCCGCTGGCGGTGATCGAGCTCAAAGCCCCGGGCAGCGCAGGGGCGCACCTCTTGGGTGCCTTCAATCAGTTGCAGACCTACAAGCAGCAGATTCCGCCGCTGTTCCACACCAACGCGCTGCTGGTCATCTCGGACGGCATGGCGGCGCGGGTGGGGTCGCTCTCGGCTGACTTCGAGCGTTTCATGCCCTGGCGCACCACCGACGGCACGGCGGTGGCTCCGAAGGAGGCGCCGGAGTTGCCGACGCTGATCGAAGGCGTGTTCGAGCGGCGGCGTTTGCTCGCGTTGCTGCGCGACTTCACCGTGTTTGGCCAGACCGGGGCGGGGCTCGTCAAGATCATCGCGGGCTATCACCAGTTTCACGCGGTGAAGAAGGCGGTGGCGCAGACGGTGCGCGCCCTGCCGCCGGTGAACGTCGTGCAGGGAGACCCGGCGCGTTACGGCCTGCCCTCGGTCAAGGATCAGCGTCCCGGCGACCGGCGGGTGGGCGTGATCTGGCACACCCAGGGCTCGGGCAAGAGCCTGCTCATGGCCTTTTACGCCGGGCTGCTGGTGAAACACCCGGCGCTGGAGAACCCGACGCTGGTGGTCATCACCGACCGCAACGACCTGGACGACCAGCTCTTTGCCACCTTTGCGATGTGCCGCGACCTGATCCGGCAAACCCCGGTGCAGGCCGAGGGGCGCGAGCACTTGAAGGAATTGCTTAATCGCGCCTCGGGCGGCGTGATCTTCACGACCCTACAGAAGTTCGGCGAAATCGACGGGCCGCTGACCCAGCGGCGCAACGTGGTGGTGATCGCCGATGAGGCACACCGCAGCCAATACGGCTTCAAGGCCAAGGTGGACGCCAAGACGGGCGAAGTCTCCTATGGCTTTGCCAAATACCTGCGCGATGCCCTGCCGAACGCCTCGTTCATTGGCTTTACCGGCATGCCCATCGAGGCGGACGACGTCAACACCCCGGCCGTGTTTGGCAATTACATCGATGTCTACGACATCAGCCGTGCCGTCGAGGATGGCGCGACCGTGCCGATCTACTACGAGTCGCGCCTGGCGCGCATCGAACTCGACGAGGACGAAAAGCCGAAGCTCGACGCCGAGATCGAGGAGATTCTGGAGGACGAGGAGGAGACGGCGCGCGAGCGCGCCAAGCAGAAGTGGGCCACTGTCGAGGCCCTGGTGGGCGCGGACAAGCGCCTGAAGCGGGTTGCGGCCGATATCGTCCAGCACTTCGAGGATCGCGTGGCGGCGCTCGATGGCAAGGCGATGGTGGTGTGCATGAGCCGCTGCATCTGCGTCAAGCTCTACGACGCCATCGTCCAACTGCGCCCGCACTGGCACAGTGACGACGACAACGCAGGCGTGGTCAAAATCGTGATGACCGGCTCGGCGAGCGATCCGCCCGACTGGCAGCGGCATATCGGCAACAAGGCGCGGCGGGATCTGCTCGCCAAGCGCGCCCGTGATCCGAACGACCCGCTCAAGCTCGTGATCGTGCGCGACATGTGGCTCACGGGCTTCGATGCGCCGTGCATGCACACGATGTACGTGGACAAGCCCATGCGTGGCCACGGCCTGATGCAGGCGATTGCGCGGGTCAACCGCGTGTTCCGCGACAAACCGGCCGGGCTGATCGTCGATTACATCGGCATCGCGCAGAACCTGAAAAACGCGCTGGCGCAGTATTCGCCGCGCGACCGCGAGCAGACCGGCGTGGACGAGGCTGAGGCCATCGCGCTGATGCTGGAAAAGATCGAAATCGTGCGCGCGATGTTCCACGGCTTCGACTATGCCAGCGCCTTGCACGGCACGCCGCAGGAGCGCCTGCAGATGATGGCCGGGGCCATCGAGTGGATCCTCGAGCGGCAGCAGCAGTGGGCCGCGCAAGAGCAGACGCAAGACGGCAAGCGCAAGGCCCACCGCCGCTACCAGGACGCTGTGCTGGTCCTCTCCAAGGCGTTCGCGCTGGCCTCCGCGTCCGATGAGGCGCGCGCCATCCGCGAGGAGGTTGGTTTCTTCCAGGCGATCCGAGCCGCGCTGGTCAAGAGCAGTACAGGCTCTGGAGTAACCCAGCAAGAGCGCGAATTGGCTATCCAGCAGATCGTTAGTCGTGCTGTGGTCTCGACCGAAATCGTGGACATCCTGGCCGCTGCGGGTATCAAGAGCCCGGACATTTCCATCCTCTCGGACGAATTCCTCGCCGAAGTGCAGCAGATGGAGAAAAAGAACCTCGCACTGGAAGCCTTGCGCAAGCTGCTGGGCGACGGTATCCGCTCGCGCGCGAAGTCCAATGTCGTGCAAACCAAAGCCTTCTCGCAGCGGCTGGAGGATGCGGTGGCGCGCTACCACGCCAACGCCATCACCACCGCCGAGGTACTGCAGGAGCTGATCGCGCTGGCCAAGGACATCCGTGCTGCCCGGCAGCGTGGCGAAGAGTCCGGCCTGTCCGACGAAGAAATCGCCTTCTACGACGCGTTGGCCGAAAACGAGAGCGCCGTACAGGTGATGGGGGATGAAAAGCTGCGCGTCATCGCCCACGAGCTGCTCGTCAGCCTGCGCGAGAATGTGACGGTCGATTGGGCGCACCTGCAATCCGCCCGCGCCCGCATGCGCGTGCTGGTCAAGCGCATCCTGCGCAAGTACGGCTACCCGCCCGATCTGCAGGACGCGGCGGTGCAGCAGGTGTTGCAGCAGGCCGAGGCGTTGTCGTCTGGGTGGTCGGTTGGGGCCTCCGGCCGAGGGGGAGCACATGGCTAATCACCAATCGATTCTTGGGCGCGAAATCGCCAGGATGGAGGCGGAACGCTCCTCTTGGCGTCAGACATTGGCTCAAACGAACACTGTCGCCAAGCTGGCGATGGGGCCTGTACTGGGCTCAGACGACTGGCTTGCCAAAGAGATAAAGGCGCTGCAATCCCCGGCAATGAAGTTCGCGCAGCAGTATCAAGACCTTATTAGTGCCAGCTCGTCGGCGATGCAAGCCATCAAGGCTTGGCAGGAGGCTGAACGGGTTCAGCTTGGACAAATGCAACGGATGCTTGATCCTCTGGCCGACATCCGCAAGAGCTTTTTGGTAGACAACACGACTCAGAAATTCATCAAGGAGTTAACGGCAGCCAGTTCTATCCACGGCCGCATCAAGCAACTGGTAGATCAGACCACTGGGATCGGGTCAATAGCCAAGATGCTTGCACAGCAGGCCGACGAGTCGCGGGAACAGCACAGGCGAATACTCGATAGCGTGACCGGTGCCAGCAGCATCCAGGGTTATCTCAAGGAATTTGAGGCCGTCAACAAGCAGTGGATGGTGCCCAGCGAGGTGTTGGGCATAGTTGCTTCGTTCAAGGAAATTCAGGAACAGCTCGGCAGAGTTGCTTTGCCGACCATCGACTGGGGATCTGCTGGCGCTTTGGCGATGATCTTGGGGGCAGAAGGTATCAAGGAGCAGTTAGCACTGCTTGGCATCGGACCTGACGGGGCGATGCACCTGCCCGATGAAATTCCTGAAAAAGGCATTCTCAGCCGGAAGCAGTCCGATACCGTGGCTCTCGTGAGCCTGCTCCTATCAATCCTGTTCTTCATTTATCAGGAAGGTTTGAATCAGCAGGACAAGGCCAAGACCGAGGCATTTCAGGCGCAGACGACGACCACATTGCAGGTTCAAGCCCAACAGATACAAAACCTGACGATCCTCATTGGACACGCGCTGGCGCAAGCCGCTCGTCAACCCGAGGAACGTTTTGTTGTACGTGGGCGACCGGCAACGGTGAGAGCAGAACCTGAACACGGGTCACCCGTGGAAGGCAAACTCCTTCCCAACGAGGTCGTGCGTGCCCTTGAACGCAAGGGGCGCTGGGTCGAGATAGAGTATTACCACTGGCTGCACGAGGAGTACCGCACCGGCTGGGTGCTGAAGCATTACTTGGAGCGTGTCCCTGCAAGCTATTCGAAAAACGACAAAAATAGCGGCGAGTGTGCAAGCCGACTTTGACCAAGGCGGTAGCGACACAGGCATACGCTTCACAGTCACTCCGAGATTACGTTCATTTCTCCTACCCACTTCTGCAACGCTCTCAGTTGCTCGGCGTTCTCGTGGCAGGTCTGGTAGTTGGTGGCGACAGTTCCGACGACGGCAGAGAGCGCAAGGCCTTTGGCGGCCGCATCAGCATCTCGGGCGGGCTCGGGCAGTTCCCCGGCGGCGGCAGCGTCGTGCAGGCGCACAAAGCCACGGTCGATAGTGCAAGCTGCATCGGCTTGAACGGGCACATAGACGGGAACCTCCTTGATGATGCTGTCGCCCTTCTCACGGACGACGCGGACGCGATCGACGTACTTTGTGACGACCTTGACGGTGGCTTGCGCCTGCCGCTCGCGGCTGGCGGCGACTTGCAGGGTTTGCTGCTGGACGGCGGCATCCCATTGCGCTTGAACGTGATTCGCACCCATGATCCAGCCGAAGCTGACCAGGGCGACGCCGAGCGCCGTGAGAGAGGTGGCCCCAAAAAACTGGACAGAGGGATAAGTGATAGCCTTGTTTTCACAACCGACCGCGGCGGCGGTCTTGAAAGGGAGCAAGGGCATGGCAAGAAGGAAACGGCGGAACCACTCGCCGGCATTCAAGGCGCAGGTGGCACTGGCGGCGATGAAAGGAGACCGGAGGCTGGCCGAGTTGGCCCAGCAGTACGACATTCACCCGAACCAGATCACGGACTGGAAGACGCAGCTCTTGGCACGAGCAGCCCAGGTCTTCGACGGGCCGAAGCCCGAGCCGGGGCCGGATCTCAAGGAGTTGCACGCCAAGATCGGGCAGCTGACGCTGGAAAACGATTTTTTAGAAAGTGCGCTCATCAAGGCGGGACGGCTGAGCGCAAGGCGATGATTGACCGCACCCACGACCTGCCGGTGACCCGGCAATGCGAGATTCTGGCCCTGCCGCGCTCGACGGCCTACTACCGGCCCGCGCCGGAATCGGCCGAGAACCTGGCGCTGATGCGCCGGATCGACGAACTGCATCTGGAGTTTCCGTTTGCCGGCGCCCGCATGCTGCGCGACCTGCTGCGGCAGGAGGGCGTCCGGGCAGGCCGGAAAAGGATTGCCCGACTGATGGCCAAGATGGGCATCGAGGCGCTCTACCGGAAACCCAATACCAGCCAGAAAGGGCCGGGGCACAAGATCTACCCGTACCTGCTGCGGGGCCTCACTATCGACCGGCCGAACCAGGTCTGGGCGGCGGACATCACCACCATTCCGATGCGCCGGGGCTTCGTCTATCTGGTTGCCGTGGTCGATTGGTTCAGCCGCAAGGTACTGAGTTGGCGGGTGTCGAACACGCTGACCACGGATTTCTGTCTGGATGCGGTCAGGGAAGCGATCCACCGCTACGGCCGGCCTGCCATCTTCAACACCGACCAGGGCAGCCAATTTACCAGCACCGACTTCACGACGCTGCTCAAGGAAAACGGGATCAGGATCAGCATGGACGGCAAGGGCTGCTGGCGCGACAACGTCTTCGTCGCGCTGTATAACACCCGCCGGCCGCACAGCCGTTTCGACGGCATACCGCCGGATCAGGCCTACTTTGGCAACCTGCCGCAGATGAGAACGGCAGCATGAGCTATCATCGGTTACCCACCGCGCCGCTCGCCTCCCGCCATAGAGGGGCGGGCGGCGGCGCCGTGGATAACCGGCATCCGCAAGGCTCCACTTATCTCCGCCCAATTCCTGTCCAATCAAATGGGGCCACCTCTTCGAGCGCGGCTTCCGCGTGCTCAAGTCCGACATCGAGATCGCCCCGGTATTCCACCGCCTGCCCGAGCGCATCAAGGCGCACGCGCTGATCTGCTTCCTCGCGCTGGTGCTGCGCCGGGTGCTGCGCCTGCAGCTCAAGGACGCCAATAGTCCCTACTCGCCGCAGCGCGTGCTGCAGATCGCACAGCGCATCCAGTTCCATCAGGTCACCGTGCCGGGCAAGGGGCAGGCTTGCGGCATCAGCGAGCTCGATCCCGTTCAGCGCGAGATCTTCGAGGCCTTGAAGCTCGAGGTGCCCACCAGGACAAGGCTGGAAACCGCGCTGTAGTGCCAAAATGCGACCAATGATTTCATTTAAATCAATCACTTACGCGATTTGGTGTCGAGCTTCGGTGGCCTAAAAGGACTTCCCCCGCGCACACTGGCTGCAGATCCACTCGACCAACCCGCTGGAGCGCCAGAACGCCGAAATCAAGCGCAGAATTGACGTCGTGGGCATCTTCCCCAACGAGCGCGCCGTCACGCGGTTGATCGGCGCCATCTTGCTCGAGCAAAACGACGAGTGGACCCTGCAGCGCCGCTACATGCAGCTCGAGGGCCTGCAGTGCCTCAGCGATACTGCACAGCCTCGGCTGTCTGCTGTGCAGCGCTGAGACCCGCGTGCACCTCGGCCCTTCCGGGCTGTGGACCTACACCACGCGTTTGGACACGATCAGGATGGCCGCCGCTGCGCAGCAAGCCGCTACGGGTTACGCCCTACGGGCTCCACCCTGCGCGCCTTGCTGCGCACTGAAGGACTTACACCACTTCCTGGGACACGATCCTCCTGCTCACTTCAATCTAGGCTGAACGATGATTTTCACCGCTGATTCATTGTTGTGGATCAGCCTATCGAAGCCTTGCGAAATCAGGTCATCCAGTTGAATGCGCTGGGTGATGAACGGCTCCAGATTGATCTTGCCTTCTTCCACCAGCTTGATGGTTTCCTGATGGTCGTTGCAATACGCGATCGTGCCGCGCACGTCCAGTTCCTTCATGACCGCGCTGTGTACGTTGACGCTGGCCGGGTGGCTCCAGATGGACACGATCACCACCACGCCAGCCGGTTTGGTAACGGCCACCAACGTGTCCAGCACCTTGTTCACGCTCGAGCATTCGAACGCCACATCCACGCCTTTGCCACCTGTGATTCTCATTACCTCTGCGGCCACATCGACCTCGGACGGATCGAGGATGTGATCAGCCACGCCGGTTTCGCGGGCCTTTTCTTTGCGCTTCGCGCTCAACTCCGTGACGATAACGCTTAGGCCCTTGGCCTTGAGAATAGCCGACAGCAGGAGGCCAATCGGGCCCGCACCTCCGACCATGGCCACGTCGCCGGCCTTGGCACCGCTGCGGGTGTAGGCATGGTGGCCTACCGCCAAAGGCTCGATCAGCGCAGCCTGATCGAGTGGAATATGCTTGGAGATCGGATGCACCCAGCGTCGCTTGACGGCAATCTTTTCGGCTAAACCGCCGCCACGGCCGCCCAGGCCGATGAAATTCATGTTTTTGGACAGATTGTATTTATCGCCCGGCCCCGTGGGCACGTCGTCGGCCACGATGTACGGCTCGACCACCACATGCTGGCCGACTTCGATATCGTCCACGCCTTCGCCCACGGCATACACCACGCCGGAAAATTCATGGCCCATGGTGATGGGAGCGGACTCTCCGGAGATCGGATGCGGGTGACCACAAGGCGGAATGAAAATCGGGCCTTCCATGAATTCGTGCAGATCCGTGCCGCAGATGCCGCACCAGGCCACCTCGATGCCAACGGTGCCCGGCGCCACGACGGGCTCGGGTATGTCTTCGATGCGGATGTCGCCACGATCATAAAAACGCGCTGCTTTCATGGTTCAAGCTCCTCGGTTGGTCTCGAATGAGGTGAGCCGGGGCATCTCACCCCTTGCTTCACCTTGGGAAATCGGCCACCTTGTCGTCGTCGGCAAGCTCATGGAGCTCATCTGCGTAGCGTCGGCGCACCGGATCTCGACGGTGCGTGCCGGCATGGGAGCGGCAACGATACCAATCGACACAGGACGAACCTGCAAAGGTTCGCGCATGCTTGCCTCCTGATGGACTTGTTTTGACAGGCGCAGGGAAAGCAACTGTTATGCCAGTCTCATACCTGCCCGAATCGGGCAGAAAACCTCGGGGATTACCCGGTAAATTTGGACATGAGATGCAGCGGCGCGGCTGGCAACCGTGACAAGTGTCGCAGCATCAGTTGCATCACGGTAGACAGATGTATCGGCAAAACGCGGGCAAGACTCGGACAAGATGCGGGCCGTGCGCTCAGCGACGGATACCCTGCGTATCCGTATCGCTGCGGTTTGGCGACTGGATGCTGTCAGGCGACATGAAAAACTGACCCCCTGGCGACATTGAGAACTGACCCCCTTCGAGGACGAAGGAGGTCCGATGGAAGAGGTGTTCCAAGCTCCGCAGGTCGAAGCAGGCTGGTCTTACCCCGTTTCCACGGACGGTTATCGGCTTGAGTCTCAAGCCGGAGTTGGTGCTCGGGTGAGCTCCTTGGTCGGCCCTGCAAAACCCCTGAAACCCGCATGAACACTGGCTTTGCGGGGTGAATGCCGAGGGCGCGAACTCCCGGCAACGGATCCAATAGGTCCCAGTTTCTGGGAGTTCTGGGACTGCTGCCGATGGCCACCGACGACTTCTTCCGCGCGCGCCTGGACGTGATGATCGACCTGCGTCACCCGCTGGCGGTGCTGGCCACGCGCATGCCATGGGCGCAGATCGAAGCGGCGCTGGCGCCGGCGTTCGCGCACCGCGATCGCGCTGGACGGTTGGTCGAAGGCGCCGACCTGTTCGGCCCGACAGCGCAACTGGCCGGCGCGGGGGTGAGCAACGCGGGCCGGCCGCGCCTGCCGTTGCGGCTGATGGTCTCGCTGCTGTACCTCAAGCACGCGTTCAACCTCAGCGACGAGGAACTCGTCGAGCGCTGGAGCGAGAACGTCGTGTGGCAGTTCTTCAGCGGCATGACCTACTACGAGCCGCGCCTGCCATGCGACGCCACGCAGCTCGGGCGCTTGCGCCGCGTGCTCGGCGAGGCCGGCGTCGAGCAACTGCTCAAGTCCACGATCGAGGCGGCCGTGGCGATGGGCACGGTCAAGAAGACCGAATTCGAGCGCGTGATCGTCGACACGACGGTGCAGGAGAAGGCGGCGGCGCACCCCACCGACAGCCGGCTGCTGGAAGTCGCGCGCGACAAGATCGCCCGGCTGGCCAAGCGAGCGGGCATCAAGCTCAAGCTCACGCACGAGCGCGAAGGCAAGGTGCTGCGTCGGCGCGCCGGGCAAGGGCTACGAGCGCCTGCCTGCGCTGGAGATCGAGGCGGCAGTGGTCGCGCAGATCCGCACGGTGTTGACCAGCCCCGAGTCCATCGCCGCTGTCGTGCGCCACGTTCCAATGCCACGGTGCGCCGATCGACGAGGCCACCGTGGTGATGGCGATGGGGCGGCTCAACGACGTGTGGGATCAGCTCTTCCCGGTCGAGCGCCACCGCATCGCCAACCTGATGATCGAGCGCATCGATCTCGTCCACACCGACGCGATGCAGGGCATCAAGGTGAAGTGGCGGGAACTGGGCTGGGACGCCCTGATCGGCGAGTTCGCGCCCAGCAGCATCGGCGCCGAGTTGCTGGAGGCCGAGGCGTGACAGCGGGACTCGGCGAGACCTTCGTGCCACTGACCCTGCGCCGCCGCGGGGTGCGCCGCTTGGTTCAGCCCAAGGCCGAGGCGCGCGAAACGCACGACAGCACCCTCATCGAAGGGATGGCGAGAGCCTTCCATTGGCAGCGATTGCTGGACAGCGGCGCCATGCCCAGCGGCTCGGCCATCGCGCGTGCCGAAGGCTTGCACCATTCGGTGGTCAACGAACTGCTGCGCCTGACGCTGCTCGCGCCCGACATCGTGGAGATGCTGATGGCCGGGCGGCAGCCGCGCCGGATGAGCCTGATCTGGTTCCAGCGCAACCCGCTGCCGGTGGACTGGGCGGCGCAGCGCGAGATCGTGCGGCGCTTCGAGGAGGCCGCGTGAGCACCCGGCACCGCGGACGCATCGAAGGGTCGCCGGTCACCCAGAGACTCCCGACGCCGGCCGGCGGCGTGAAGCTGGAAACCTTTGTGCCCTGGAGCCTGGTGCAGCGTGGTGCCCGGCGCGCGGTGATTCCTCCCCCTGGGGGCCAGACGCCCGTCCAGGTGCACCCGACCTGGGCGGCTGCGGCGCCCGCCAAGGAGCCCCCGGACAGCGCGCTGGGGCTGGCGCACCACTGGCAGCGTCTGCTCGCGCAGGGGCGGGTGGCCTCGGCGGCCGAGATCGCCCAGGCCGAAGGGTTGGACACCTCCCAGGTCCACCGACTGATGCGGCTGACGCTGCTGGCCCCCGCGCTGGTGGAGCGCCTCGCCGCGACGCCCGATCTTCCGGTCGAGCGCCTGCTGGGCCGGCCGTGGCCGTATGGCTGGCCCGATCAAGTCCGGGTGCTGGACACGATCCGCTGACCGCCAGGTTGCACCAGAGCCGCCGTCGGGCGGCTTTTTTGTTGACCGACGTCGTGCCGGTCGCCGTCGCGGACCAGTTGCCGATCCCAACCGACGCCTCTAAACCGTTGAATCAGCGGGGAGCGGTCCGGGGAGTCCTCCACGGAGCGTAGAGAAAACAGAGAACAGAGAGGCCCTGAGGGTCGGAGGGCGGCGTGGGTGCAGCCATCGCGTCCGCAAGATCACACGGCGAACACGCGCCAACACGCGGGGAACGCGCAAGAAAAAAGGCCAACCGAGAGCGGTTGGCGTGGCGGCGTCAACCAAATAATCCAGGTAAACCACTGATTTTAGGCCTTGTCGGTTTTCTGATTTTTCGACATACCCCCAAATCTACCCCCAAATTTATTTGGCTACCCCCTTCTCATAGGTCCCTTGACGGATGACGGCTTTCCCGTCGTCGGGGGCTGTGGTCCACTCGGGCAGAGGATAGGGTAGGCGATCCACAGGAACGAATCGGCCCGAGCCACAGGAAAAAATTTCCTCAATATAGAATATAGAGAAGATATACATACCAGCCCAAACGCAGTGGGCCACTCGCCCAACTGCGCAGAGCCACCTAAGTGCGCTGACGTGGTCGCCCCACCCGAGTGTGGCCATGTCCCCATCTGCGCTGATGCCCACAGGAAGGGCTGCCCACCGACTCCTGGGGTGGGGGATGGCCCCGAGACCGCCTCAGAAGCCTTCTAGGAGGCGTAGCTGATGCACCCTATGGGGGGAGCGCCCCGATGCGTGGACGCCTCAGGCGCCTTCTGGGGCGGTCTCAGCCGTATTCACAATCCGCCCGCCTTCAGGACGTCCAGGTAATCCGCCCAGGCCTGCATCATCTCCCGACGTTGCGCGGCAAATTGCGTTCTGTTGTAGGCGCGTCCCAAGGCGTCGGGCACGGCATGAGCCAACTGGTGCTCGATCACTTCCGCCGGGTAGTTCAACCGCTCATGCAGAAAGGTTCTGGCCACGGCACGCCAGCCATGGCCGGTCAGTTCCTCGCGAGTATCGATCCCCAACCGGCGATAGGCGGCGTTGATGGCGGCCTCCGACATGGGCCGCATGGGGCTTCGGGCTCCGGGGAATACCCACCCACCGGGCAAGTGTCCTGTCAGCGGGTACAGGTCTTTGAGGATCGCCAGGGCTTGGCGGGGGATCGGCACCAGGTGCGGGGTCTTGGGGCCTGGCTTGGCGTTGCGGATGGTGGCGTCGGTCAGGGGCACGGGTTCTGTTCCTCCGTGACGGATACCCCCATGGGGTGCGATCTACCCCTAATTCTACCCCCAGTTTTGGGGGTATGCTAACGAACAGCAGCGGATGTTGCAGGAAACAAAAAAACCCGCAAGTCCTTGTTATTACTTGGGCTTGCGGGCTTTGGCGGAATGCCTTGAATGGGTATTTGGTGGAGGCGGCGGGAATCGAACCCGCGTCCGCAAATCCTCTACCCTTGGTCCTACATGCTTAGCCTCGTCTTTGCTTTAACCGTCCTCGACCCGACGGGCAGGGTGTCGGACGGCGATCCCGTAGGGTTTTAGCGGATTGGCTCCGGGCGTGCCGCACCGCGAGCTTGTGCTGGGTCGACCCCTGATGCGCC
Organism: Nevskiales bacterium; assembly: GCA_035574475.1. Lineage (NCBI taxonomy): Bacteria > Pseudomonadati > Pseudomonadota > Gammaproteobacteria > Nevskiales > Nevskiales bacterium. The sequence continues at coordinate 17,733 of DATLYR010000162.1, forward strand.
CTTGCGGGCTCCGGACTTCACAAGCACGTTCCGGTCAGAGGCTGGCCGGGATTAAGCGGCCAGAGCGTAGTTGTCGTCGTTGGCAACTATTGGTCTGCAGCCTGTTTTACGAGGGTGGCTACGACCTCGGCATGCACCTCAGGCTTCGCAATCCACGTCGAAACCATGTCGCCCCCGAAAGGGACAGGGCAGTCTACTCTCCGCGCTTTGGTCCTGCAAGCGGTGGCAGAACCTTGCCGGGATTGAGAATGCCCCGGGGATCCAATGTCCGTTTGAGAGCATACATGAGTTGAAGTTCCACCGGCGACTTGTAACGGGCCATCTCGCCCAGCTTGAGCTGGCCGATGCCGTGCTCGGCGCTGAAGCTGCCGCCCATGGCCATGGCGACATCGTGCACCGCCCGGTTGAGTTCTTCGCGCCGGGCCATGAAGGCGGCCGCCTCCCAATCCTTTGGCTGGCTCAGATTGTAGTGCACGTTGCCGTCACCCACGTGGCCGAAGGCGTACACTCGCACGCCGGGGATCATGGCCGTGACGACTCGGCTGGCCGCGCGGATGAAGGCCGGCACCCGCGATACCGGCACCGAGACATCGTGCTTAATGCTCGCCCCCTCGAAGCGCTGCGCCTCCACCGCCGCTTCGCGCAGCCGCCACAGGGCATCGGCCTGAGCCTGGCTGGCGGCCGTCACCGCGTCCACGATCAGACCGCGGGCATGGGCCTGTTCCAGTAGGGCCTCCAGCAGCGGCGTTGTTGGCTGGGCGTGGCCGACCAGTTCGATGAGCACGTACCAGCCGTGGGGGTGGGGCAGGGGGTCGCGGCAGCCGGGGATGTGGCGGCAGGCGAACTCCAGAGCGAGACGCGGCAGCAGTTCGAAACTGGTGACGGCATCGCCGCTGATCGCGCGGGCCAGGGCGAGCAGCGCCACGCAGTGCTCCAGCTCGCCCAGGGCCAGCAGGGCGGTGCCGCGCTCCTGGGGGCGGGGGAACAGCTTGAGGGTGGCGGCGGTGATGATGCCAAGCGTGCCCTCGGAGCCGATGAATAGGTCGCGCAGGTCGTAGCCGGTGTTGTTCTTGCGCAGGCCGTTGAGGCCATCCCAGACGCGGCCGTCGGCCAGCACTACCTCCAGGCCCAGAGTCAGCTCGCGGGCGTTGCCGTAGCGCAGCACATTGAGGCCGCCGGCGTTGCTGGCCAGGTTGCCGCCGATCTGGCAGCTACCCTCGGCGCCCAGGCTGAGGGGGAACAGCCGGTCCACGGTGGCAGCGGCGCGTTGGATATCGGCCAGGATGCAGCCGGCCTCGGCGGTGAGAGTATAGTTGTCAGGATCGACGGCGCGGATGCGAGCGAGGCGGCGCAGGCTGAGGACGATGCCCTCGTGGTCGCGGCTGGGCACGGCGCCGCCGCAACGCCCGGTATTGCCACCCTGGGGGATGACCGGCAACCCGGCGTCATGGCA
>DATLYR010000163.1 GCA_035574475.1 Nevskiales bacterium
TCGAGTTCGACAGCGACATCGACGCCTATGACAGCGTGACCTTCCAGTACGGCGACGACCCCGATGCCCGGCTGCACACCGAGCAGTGGCTGGCGCGGCTGCAGGGCGGCTACCGCCTGCTCGACGGGCGCTGGCACCAGCGCCTCGGCCTGTCCTGGACCGATTACGACCGCAGTAACCGCAACGGCCCTGGGCCGGTCAATACTGTCCCCGGCGCGAGCCGCTTCAAGGGCCGCAAGACCAAGCTCGACTGGGTGCATGACTTCCGTGTGGACGACGTGCATCAGCTGAGCTTCGGGCTGGAGACGGAAGAGGAAAAAGCCGAACTGTCCGGCGGCCAGAAGCCGGACACGGGCACGGACGGCATCTTCCTGCAGGATCACATCCGCATCAGCGATGCGTTCTTTACCACCGTCGGCCTGCGCCGCGACCGTCATGACGACTTCGGCAGCGAAACCACCTGGCGCCTCGCGCCGGCGTATGTCCTGCGCGACAGCGGCACGCGCCTGCGCGCCAGCTATGGCACCGGCTTCAAGGCGCCGTCGCTGTCCGAGCTGTTCGAGAGCTTCCCGCCGTTCTTCTTCGCCAATCCCGATCTCGAGCCCGAACGCAGCAAGGGCTGGGACCTGGGCGTCGAACAGCGGCTGCTCGACGACCGGCTGCAGCTGGAACTCGCATACTTCCGCAACGACATCGAAGACCTCATCGCCGTGGACCCGGTGACCTTCAGCACGCTGGTCAATCTCAGCGAGGCGACGACCAAGGGCTACGAGCTGGGCCTGCGCTACCAGTGGTCGCCGGCGCTGACGCTGGGCGCAGGCTACACGTATACGCGCGCCCGGGACGAAACCAGCGGCCAGGACCTGGTGCGCCGGCCGCGCAAGAAGGCCAACGTCCATGCCGACTGGCAGGCCACGCCGCAGCTACAGCTGGGCCTGACGGGCCGTTACGTGGGCGAGCGTGACGACTTCGATGCCAATTTCACGCCGGTGGAGGCAGACAGTTATACGCTGTTCGAGGCGCGGCTGGCCTATACGCTGACGCCGGAATGGACGGTGTTCGGGCGTATCGAGAATGCCTTCGACCAGGACTACGAGGAAATCCCCGGCTTCGGCACGCCCGGCCGGGCGTTGTATGCGGGTGTGCGCTTCACGCCCTAGCGTTCTGGTAAGCCTTGTCACCCTGGCGAAAGCCAGGGTCCAGTGCCTTTTGCTTCGCTGGATTCCCGCTTTCGCGGGAATGACGGCATTCATTTGTGCGACTGCGGTAGTCCCTGCCCAGGCCCAGCCCACCCGTGTGATGTCGCTGAACCTGTGCACCGACGTGCTGTTGCTGCACCTGGCGCCGCGCGAGCGCATCGTCTCGCTGTCCTTCGTCGCCACCCACTCGCCGCTGTCGCCGATCGTTGAGCCGGCACGCGGCATTCCGCCCAATCACGCCAGCGCGGAGGAGGTCGTCGCCTTCCAGCCGGATCTGGTGCTGGCGCGCCGCTACACCGCCACGGCCACGGTACAGCTCGCGCGCCGGCTGGGTTTCCCCGTGCTGGAGCTGGACGATCCGCGCAACTATGACGAGGCGCTGGCGCAGATCCGCATCCTGGCGCAGGCGCTCGGCGAGCCGGCCCGCGGTGCGGCGCTGATTGCCGGCATGAACGCGCGGCTGGCCGCGCTGCCGCCGCCGGGTGCGCGGCGTCCCGTCGCCGTACTCTACGGCCCGAACGGCTATACCTTCGGGCCTGGCAGCCTGCTGGATGACCTGATGCGCCGCGCGGGTTTCGAGAATCTCGCCGCGCGCAGGGGCTTGAGCGTGGCCGGCACGCTGCCGCTGGAGGCGCTGCTGCTGGAGCCGCCCGAGGTACTGTTCGTCGAGCGCGAGACGCGCGCCGTGACCTCGCTCGCCGACCAGTCGCTGGCGCATCCCGCGCTGCGGCGACTGGCGGCGCGCCTGCCGCATGCCGATCTCTCCAGCCGCCTGTGGAACTGCGCCGGCCCGGAGATCGTCGAGGCGGTGGCGCAGATGGCGGCGGTACGGCAACGGATGGAGCGGCAGCCATGATTATCGCTGGCCGCACCTCATGCAACTTTGTCATACCGGCGAAAGCCGGTATCCAGAGCCTTTGTGGCAAGTCACCGGACCCCGGCTTTCGCCGGGGTGACGGATGATAGGCATGAAGCCGCAGCGCATTCTTGCCGTTTACGGTGCACTGGCCCTGCTGGTCGCGACGCTGTTCGTTATCTCGCTGCTCGCCGGGCGTGTCGCGCTGCCACTTGCACATTTGATACTGCAGCCGCCCAATGCCGGCACCGAGATGGTCCAGACCATCCTGTGGGAGATCCGCCTGCCACGCGCGCTGCTGGCCGTCCTCGTCGGCGCGGCGCTGGGCCTGTCCGGCGCGGCGCTGCAGGGCTTCCTGCGCAACCCGCTGGCCGACGCCGGCATCATTGGGGTTTCCGCCAGCGCGTCCTTCGGCGCGGTGCTGGCGCTGTATTCGGGGCTCGCCGCCGGCTTCGCGCTGGCGCTGCCGCTCGGCGGCCTGCTCGGCGCAGGCCTGAGCGTAGCCGTGATTTATCTGCTGGCCGGGCGCGATGCCAGCATCCTGACGCTGATCCTGGCCGGCGTGGCGGTCAACAGCTTTTCCGGCGCGCTCACTGCGCTGGTACTGAACCTCGCGCCGAATCCCTACGCGATTCTGGAGATCGTGTTCTGGCTGCTGGGCTCGCTGGCCGACCGCAGCTTCGACCATGTGTGGCTGGCGGCGCCCTTCATTCTTGCCGGCGGCGCGTGGCTGCTGACCACCGCTCGCGGGCTGGATGCCCTGAGCCTGGGCGAGGACGCGGCACAGAGCCTGGGCTTCTCGCTGGCGCGGCTGCGCCTGGCCGTGATCGGCGGCACCGCGCTGTGCGTCGGCGCTGCGGTGGCGGTGACCGGTGCGATTGGCTTCGTCGGCCTGGTGGTGCCGCACCTCCTGCGGCCGCTGGCCGGGCAGCGGCCCGGTGCCCTGCTGGGTCTGTCCGCGCTCGGCGGTGCGGCGCTCTTGCTGGCCGCCGACATCGGCGTGCGCCTGATCCCGACCCAGGCCGAGCTCAAGCTCGGCGTGGTCACCGCGCTGATCGGCGGGCCGTTCTTCCTGTGGCTGCTGTTGCGCACGCGGCGGGCCATGCCATGAGCGGGGCCATGGCGCTGCTTTCCGCACAGGGCGTTGGCGTCGAGCTCAGTCACCGGCGCGTGCTCGACGGCGTGGATTTTTCACTCACCGGCGGCGAACTGGTCGGCCTGCTGGGGCCCAACGGCGCCGGTAAGACCACGCTGCTGCGCGCGCTGGCGGGCTTGCAGCCACTGCAGTCCGGTGCCGTGAGATTGCTGGATCGCGGGATCGGCGATTACCCGCCGGCCGAGCGTGC